>JAHJDU010000436.1 GCA_018812385.1 Pseudomonadota bacterium | reverse complement strand
TGCCTGGAATTCTTTTCTGGGGTCACGGCCAGGGCTTGCCAGTTCTTTTACAATATCTTTAAGTGTCGGCATACCAATAGTTCCCGTAACATACCGGGCCAGTTGAATCCTTTTGATCTCAAGGCTATTCATCATAAGGTCCTCAATGCTAAGCCCGACATCTTTTGCCATTTTTTCGACAATTTTATAGGATTCCGGATGGATACCGCTTCTATCCAAAGGGTTGCCTGCATTATGAATTCTTAAAAAGCCTGCGGCCTGCTCAAATGCCTTTGGCCCAAGTCTTGGCACCTTTAAAAAATCTTTTCTTGATCTGAACGGACCGTTTTCATTGCGAAACAGGACCATATTAGCGGCAATGGTATCATTCAGGCCAGATACCTGGGAAAGCAATTCCCTGCTGGCTGTGTTGGCCTCAACCCCGACCTGGTTCACACAGGATACCACCACATCGTCCAGGGATTTTCTCAATAATTTTTGATCCACATCATGCTGATACTGGCCCACACCAATGGATTTTGGATCCAGCTTGACAAGCTCGGCCAATGGGTCCAAAAGTCTCCTGCCAATGGAAACAGCACCTCTGACCGTGATATCGTGATCAGGAAATTCTTCTCTGGCAAGTTTTGATGCCGAATAAATGGAAGCCCCGCTCTCATCCACCATGACAATATGAATATTGCTATCCAGATCCAGTCCCTTTACAAACGCCTCCGTCTCCCGTCCTGCCGTCCCATTACCAATGGCAATGGCCTCAATCTTGTATGTTTTCACGAGATTTAACACAATCTTTTTTGCTTTTTCATCATTGTTGTGATGGGGAAAAATCAGATCGTGGTGCAAAAGCTGCCCCTGTGCATCAAGGCAGACCACCTTACATCCTGTTCTAAACCCTGGATCAATTGCAAGAATTCTTTTCTGACCCATGGGGGCAGACAGCAAAAGTTCCTTTAAATTCCCGGCAAAAATATTGATAGCAGTTTCATCTGCCAATGATTTTAATTGATTAATATATTCTTTTTCAATGGATTTGGATAAAAGTCTTTTATAACTGTCTTTTATGGCTATCATAATTTCCAGTGCTGATTTGGATTGATTTTTTATATACTTTCTTTCAATAAGGCGTAAGGCATTTTCTTCCCCGGGCAGGACATGCACGGAAAGGGCAGACTCTTTTTGACCCCTGAGCATGGCAAGTATCCTGTGGGAAGGTGCTTTGCAGGCAATTTCCATCCAGTCAAAGTAATCCTTGAATTTTATGCCCTCCTCTTCTTTTCCCTTTTTTACCATGGATCGGATTTGCCCGGTTTTCAAAAACAACTCCCTGATACCAGCCCTGATTTGCACATCTTCATTGATGATTTCCGCAACAATATCCCTGGCACCTGATAGGGCATCTTCAACAGATTCAACTTCATTCTGGGATGACAGATATTTTTTTGCTTCAATCAAAGGATCCTGATTTGATTGAAGCAAAAGGAATACAGCAAGAGGTTCCAGGCCTTTTTCTTTTGCCATTTGTGCCCGGGTTGTTTTCCTGGGTCGATATTTTTCATAATAATCCTCAAGATCAATCATTGAATTGGCATTTTGGATGTCTGTCAATAAGGTTTGTGTTAGAAGTTCACGTTCCTTTAAGGACTTAATTATCGCCTCTTTCCTATCATTCAGCGCATTCAATTGTTCTATTCGATCTCGAATGGCCGCAATGACGACTTCATCAAGAGATCCCGTCTTTTCTTTTCGATACCGGGCAATAAAAGGAATGGTGGCACCCTGTTCCAGCAATTGCTCAACTGCCAAAACCTGTGAATTACTTAACTTCATTTCTCTGCTGATAATACTGATCATTTCCATAGACACACTAAATAAACCCTTTTATTTTTTATTTTCATACAGTCAAATGGGGAAAAAGTATCCGGGAACCAATAAGGATAAGGATACAACCAAAAAAAAATTTGCGGCTATCCTGTTAAAAATTAAAGCTTTACCTATTTACAGGCAGTTGCACAGGTGGTATGGATAAGAAACTCTAAAGAAGGGTTATGAAGAAATTAATCATATTCATACTTTTATCCTTACTTCCCTGTATGGCCCAGGCCAAACACTATCAGTGGGTTGAAAATGGGATCCACCATTTTAGCAACTGCAAGAAACCACCAGGCCAAAGAGGTATTTTCACTTTAACTGAAAAGCAACCAGCCCCTGTGACCAAGGCAGAAGAACAAGAGGCTGAAATAAATGAGACGATAAAAAAAATTGAAGCGCGTAACGATAAGGTTGAGACACTCAAAGAAACCTATCTAAAGCCCGGTGCTGAAGCAGTCAAAAACATAATCCAACTCATTTTACCTGAGTCAAAGTGAATCATAGAGACCTGTATCTCTTAAAGCTCTCCGCCTGTTCAAATATCTCTTTAAATACCTCATCCTTTTTTCAAGCATTTGTGTTGATAATCAATAAGTTGACCCCAATTGATATTCAACTCAAGTTTATCGATGGCGTTTAAAAGATTGATTATTTTTCGTTGTTGTTTAATTTTTAAAAAAGGGATTAACTCCGTAAGGATTAAATCATTAATAACCAATACGTTTTCATCGATAAAATATTCCAATTTATCTGAGTTTTTATCTCCCCTGAAATAGTCAATCCAGATAGAGCTATCCACTAAGACCGGCATTCTCTGTCCCGCAATTGGTTCATATCGATATCGAGATCAACCTTGCCCTTAAATTTTTTTAAACCAGCGATTCGATTTTTACGGATTAATTCTTCTAAAGCAACAATAATCACTTTTGTTTTTGTTTCGATATGTGTTGTTTTCATCGCCTCAATCAATAAATCTTCCGGCAAATCTAATGTAGTTCTCATATGGTACCTCCGTATGCATAAATTTAGTTTTTTGTGCATATGATGTCAAGTCAATAATAATGAGACCATTTATTTAGCCAAAATGCCAATCTCGACATTTTGGCTAAATAGAACGAATTTTTATTTGTCTGAGCTTTTAGACGAAAAAATAATATATTCGGCTTTAATGACGTTTGCGATCCTGAAGGCGAGAACAATGGATTTCTGTTATTCGGTACAGGGACATTGTGGTTTGGAAAAGTTCTGAGAATGATTTATAGAAATTATTGACGTCGAATCTCCTGGAATCTCTACTCCAATTAAATTTAATGTCGCACCTTGGAATGAAAAAATACAAGGTACAATATATTGTGGTTGATTGTTTTTGAATAAAAAAGAGGACTAACAGAGGATAGTGCTCATGATTTTTGTACGAT
>JAHJDU010000435.1 GCA_018812385.1 Pseudomonadota bacterium | reverse complement strand
GTTATTTGACAAATAACGCAACAAAGCAAGCCTGACCCCAGATACCACAGACATCAAAGGAGAAATTAATGGCCACGAATAAAACAACATTATATGCATTAAGTACCTGCAGCCACTGCAAATCAACTAAAAGACTTCTTTCTGAATGCAATGTTGAATTTGCCTATATAGAGGTAGATGATTTGGAAGGACAAGAACGAAAAACAATTCTGGCGGAAATCAGAGAGCTGAACCCCCGGTGTTCTTTTCCCACCATTAAAATTAACGACATTGTCATTGTCGGATATAAAGAAAAACAAATCAAGGAGGCTTTAGGGATTAAAGATGAAAGTTGAACAATTATACACAGCATTAAAAAAGTCCCAGGAAGCAAAAAGCATCTATTTTAATAAGGATAAAGACCTGGTGTTTGAGCTTCTTGAATCCCTTATTTTAAATAAGGAAAGGTATGGATATATGGCCTGCCCCTGCAGACTTGCCTGTGGTGATAGTGAAAAGGACAAGGATATCATCTGTCCCTGTGAATACCGGGCACCTGACCTGGAAGAATTCGGGGCCTGCTTTTGCGGCCTTTATATATCCAAAGCGCTTCATAACAATGAAATGGAATCACACTATATTCCTGAAAGAAGACCCCCTGAAAAAATATTTTAATTTTTAAGGAAAGACTCATGGATGATTGTTTATTACCTGTCATGAATACCGGCCTTCGCGGTGTTGATGTGGCCAGTTCAAAAATTTGCGATGTCAGGGGAAAAGAAGGAAAACTGATATATCGTGGATTTTTAATTGAAGACCTGGCCAAAAAGGCTAGTTTTGAAGAAGTCTGCTTTCTTTTATTGTATGAAAGACTTCCCAAAAAACAAGAATTGGAAGCTTTTAATCAAAGTCTGAAACAAAAAAGAAGGGTTCCGGAAAACATCTTTTCTTTTCTTAAAACACTTCCAGTAGAAATGAACCCCATGGATGTCCTGCAAATGGCAACCCCTTTATTGATACAAAACGATGAGACTATTGGGGAATCCGGCATTGAAAATATACTTTTCAGTGCTGAAAATCTCATTGCAGGAATAGCGACCATTACTGCTGCATGGGACCGGATCAGAAACAAAAAAAACGTGGTTCCACCAGACAATGACTTAAACCATGGGGCAAATTTTTTATATATGCTAAACGGTGAAAAGCCTGATGATGAAACCGCCCGGTTTTTTGATACAAGCCTTGTTCTCCATGCGGAACACTCATTTAATGCTTCCACATTTACAGCAAGGCAGGTGGCATCCACAAGGGCTCATATATATGCTGCCATATCTGCAGCCATTGGTTCTCTTTCAGGCGCCCTGCACGGTGGTGCCAATGTCAGGGTCATGAAAATGTTAAAAGAAATCGGTTCTGTTGAAAAAATCGATGCCTACATCAATGACATATTTAACTCCAAAGGACTCATCATGGGTCTTGGTCATGCCGTCTACCAGACAGATGACCCGAGAGTCGTCATTCTTGCACCCATGAGCAAGAGAATGGGTCAGATCGCCAAACAACCCCTATGGTATGAACTTTCAAGGGAACTTGAGAAAAAAGGAAAGGCTGCCTTTAAGGCAAAAAAACAGACAGAAATCTTTAGTAATGTAGATTTTTACAGTGCCTCCTTTTTCTATGCCATGGGCATTGCCACAGATCTTTTTTCACCTTTGTTTGCTATTGCAAGGGTCAGTGGATGGGCAGCCCATGTAATTGAAGAACAATATGCCATGGCAGCCCCTAAACCATCCCTTTACAGACCTGGGGCAAAATATGTCGGCAATTATTGTGGACCTGATGAATGTGTATTTATAGATATGAATAATCGTTAAAAATAAAAAAGGATTACAAATATGAAACAATGGCAATGCAGTATCTGCAAATATATTCACAAAGGAGAAAACCCTCCTGAAAAATGCCCGGTTTGCAATGCAGATGCAAGCAAATTTGTAGAAATCAACAAGGCCCCCACGCTGGAAAAGCCCGTTAAAAAAGAAAGTCCTGCAATAAAACCCGGACCAGACGAGTCTGAAAAAAAAGAAGTATTAAAGCCGGCCCCTGCCATTAAAGAAACAGGTTTAAAAAAAATAGAATCCCTTCTTGTCAAGCACCATGCCCACCCTGTTCTGGTTCATACCCCCAACGGGATACTGCCAGCGGCAGTCATTCTCTTGCTTTTGGCCTGGATATTTGACTATGCCCTTCTTTCCAAGGTTGCTTTTATTAACCTGATTTTTGTCATACTTTCCCTTCCTTTTGTGATTCTCACAGGAATTATTGAATGGAAGAAAAAATATAATGGTGCCTTGACACTCATTTTTAAATTAAAAATCCTTGCCGCCACCGTGACCAGTGTTTCATGTGTGATAAGTCTTGTATGGTTTCTGATAGACCCTAAGATTTTATCATCCCCAAAAGCCTTGATATTTATTTTCATAAACATCATTATGCTTATTGCCGCTGGCATTGCAGGGCATATTGGTGGAAAACTTGTGTTTAAAGATTAACCATTCAAATTAAAATGCTCTGAGTTTGCCCGGGAACTTTGCTGGGTGCTCTATATGACCACCATGAATACTTGACTTGTTCCGGATGAAAATGCCTGAAGGTGTCCACATACCCCATGTCAACCATCCGGTCCAGAACATCCCTTTCAATTCTTAAAAAACCGGATCGCTTGGAATTGGGTCCTGGAGTTTTGTTTCCTGGAGAAGAAGGATATCAGGATCAAGGTCATGAATAATTTTTGTAAAATCTTTGTTTATCACTGCACGCAAACCATTTACATTCCATGACATGATTTTTATTTTTTTTTTATCTGACATAAATCTTTCCTGTATTGTTTATTTTTTTTGTCTCATGATACAAGGGTGTATCAACATCCTTCATTTCAATTAAGAATTATTCTTGCATCTGCTATGACACACCGGTCCAGGGTACAAATCACTGGATTTAAATCCACTGATTCAATATCATTTTCAAGTTCCATGATCAAATTGGAGAAATTGGCCATTAAATGCGCCAGGATTTCCATATTCACACCAGCCTTACCCCTATATCCTTTTATAATCTCTTTTGCTTTCAAAGATTCCACCATGGAAAAGACATCGCCCGGCTTAATCGGAGCCATCCTGATTGCAGTATCATTATAAATTTCAACAGATGTGCCACCAATGCCAAAAACAATAACAGGACCGAACTGAAAATCATTTTTTGCCCCAATGATAATCTCAAGGCCCTTAACCATCTGTTCAACAAGGATATTTTCGCACCCGTCAAGTTTTTGCAGTCTTGCCATTTCAATTTTCAGATGATCACTTGAAAAAATACCTGTAACAACGGCATTATGCTCGGTCTTATGCAGTATTTTTTTTGACACTGCTTTTGCCACAACCGGGCCATCACAAGCCTTAAGAAATAGATCTGCTGCTTCAAAGGAATTGGTTAAAATAAAATCCGGTATATCAAGACCCTGTAATTTCATTAATGCCTTTGCATCCGGTTCCAATACCCATCCTAAGGATTTGCTTTTCTCCAGGATTTTTTTGCTGTCCTTCTTTAACCTGTCCTTCTTTAACATGGCCTGCACCTCATCAAAGCCTTGGCCATCATAACAGCCCCTTCCACAGAGGATGCCACTGGAATATTATTAAGCTCAAATCCTTCTATAATGATTTTATATTTGTCCTCGTTGGGAACATAGGCAATCATGGGTTTCCCTTCGTTTCTGGCCACCTGGCTGAGCTTTGCCCCGATATCGGCTGAAACACCCGGCGAATAAGGAATTAACAGGGCCAGGATACAGTCAATGTTCATATCCCTTGACAAATGTCTTGCCGAGGTCACAATATCGCTGTCCACTGAACTCCCGGTGAGATCCAGGGGATTGACAAGGGAAACAATATTTCTAATTTCAGGTGACAGCTTATCCATAATGGTATTCATTGTTTCCTTCTCTATCTTAGGTATTGATATGCCATACAGTTCGCAGGCATCTGCAGCGATAACACCATGCCCTCCACTTAAAGAAATAATACCGACATTACCCTTAATACCTTTGGGATAACAGCTTAAAGCCTCACAAAAGGAAGTCAGTTCATACTCACTATCTGCCTCAGCCACACAATATTGTTTCATGATTTCTGAAAACACCCGGTAGTTCCCTGCCAGAGAGGCCGTATGGCTGGAAACCGCCTCAATACCCTTTTTGCTCTTTCCGGCCTTAAAAACAACCACTGGCTTTGAACATTGTTCCGTTCTATTAATAAATTTTCGCCCTTCTCCTTTTTCAAAGCCTTCAATATAAAAAGCGATTACCTTTGTCTCAGGATCATGATCAAACCAGTCCAGCATATCTGTTTCCTTGATATAGGCCTTGTTCCCTATGCTGACAGCAAGAGAAACACCAATTCCCTGGCCTGCAAATTTAACCATCTGATCCACCAGAACACCCCCGCTCTGGCTGACAAAGCCGACATTACCCTTGTCCGGGCGAATGATCCTTTCTCCAGGGAGGAAAAACGTATCCACATGATCCGGGGCATAAATCCCAAGACAATTGGGGCCGACAAAAGGAAAAGAGGCCTCTTTTGCCATATCAACGAGCCGTTGCTGTAATTTTAAATTTCCCGCTTCTGCAAATCCGCCGGATATAATAACAGCACCCCTTACCCCTTTTTTTATACATTGTTCTATTACCTTGGGAACATACTCGGCACGCACGGCAATGACTGCCATATCAATATCTTCCGGAATATGCCCAACACTTGGATAAAGTGTTTCCCTATTGAGGATGCCCCCCTTTGGATTCACTGGAAATGTTTTTACGGGATATCGCAGATGATTTTTATTGTATATAACGTTTGCCGGGTGATTATCCTGGGAAGTGGATACCCCGACAACTGCCATAGTTGATGGTTTGAAAAGATATTTTAAATCCACTTGTTTCCTTTATCCAGGCACTCTTAATTTACAGCCATAAAAACGCCATCATTATTAAAAATTATTAAAATAAAAATGGGGCCAGGCTTGGGTAATTGGCCCCACTCAAATCTCAATAAAAAAGATCTATAACAAGATATAGAGGTTGGGTTGATAAACTTATTATCAACCCATTTTTTGATAAAAATTAATTATCCTGATCAGCCAGATAATCATCATACATTGATTCTAGGGCAAGTTTATGTTTTGATTCTTCCTGGACAAGGATCATTAACACTTTTTTTACATCAGCATTATCTGTCTTGTCTGCAAGCATTGAGTAAAGCTTAACTGCTTTTTCTTCTTTTTTCATGGCAAGTTTAAGGATTTCAGGCATGGGCATGCCTTCTTTATACTCTACCTCCACCATATAATCACTTATTTTAAGATCTGTAATTTTATGAAACTCATAGGAATCAATTTTCTCTTTATTGCCTGCCATATCTGAAATAAGCAAAACATGTTTGCCTTCTTCCATTGCAAATCTTTCAAAGGTTTCTTTAAGTGAAGCCCTTGTTGCTTTTTTGGCTAAAGACGAATAAAAATCAACTGCTTCTTTTTCCCTGTCAGTGGCAAAATTTAATATTTCATCAACCGATCCAAATTCCATGTTTACTCTCCTCTGTGTTAACGTTTTTAATTATTTGTAAATAAATTATTACTTTCATAACATTTGCAAAATATTTGCAAATTGCATACCACATCCATGAATATTTCAATACCGTTTATATATACGATAAATAGACCAATTATCAATTAAAAATTTATTTTCCCAAAATATCCTTTAAAGAGGATTCCAGTACTGATCCAGTCAAATTCTTGAAACTGTGCTGAAAATGGATGGGTCATGGATGTTCCCATACCCGTTATCTGATACCCTTTTGATAAAAACAGTCTGGCAAGTTTTCTTGATTACTGCGTTGGGCTTAAAAAAAAATAAAAAAAGT
>JAHJDU010000434.1 GCA_018812385.1 Pseudomonadota bacterium | reverse complement strand
TCTATATTGGGAGAGGAAAGGATATTAATATTTGAATCTTCTCCTACTGCCTTGACAAGGGCCTTGAGCGCATCAGCTGCGTTAAACACTCCGTAGGTAAAGCCCGTAGCGGCCCCAAGCGCCGTGCCCGTGGTAATAAATGAATCTTTCTGGTCATTCATTACAACATTGTTATAGCCATCTATTTTATTGCTCAGCATCCACTGGACCCCAAACTCGAAGGAATCTTTCAATGTGACTTCTGCTACCACCACGTTTAAAAGAACTTGTCTGGGCATGATATCCAATTTTTTTAATATTGTCTTTATGGTAGCAAAATCCCTGGGGTTGGCCTTAAAAATAATAGCATTATTGGTTTCATCTGCTATGATTTTGACATCATCAATCAAATCGCCGGAAATGGTTTTCTTAGTGACTGCTTTTCCCGGCTGGGCAGTCGTGGCCTGGACAATTTTCTGACTGCCGGAATCTTGTTTTGCCGTGACTTTGCCGCCGTAAACCTCTTTTAAGATATCAGCCAGGCCGACAGCATTACCGTTTTCCACATAATAAACAAAAACATCACTTGACTCCTCATCTGCCTGGTCCATGATCTTGATCCAGTTCCCGATCGTCTCAATGATTTCCGGCCATTTTGGCAACAAGAATACCGTTGATGGTTTTGATGGGCAGGATATGGTAAGAACCGTTTACTATCCCGGGCCTGGTAAAAAGACCATTGGTTTTAAACAGGTTGGTAAGATCAATTGCAATGGTCTCTGCCTTGGCCTTATACACGGGGAATACTTTCCAGGAAATATCCATAAAAAAAGGGATATCCAGGGCATCGATAATGGAAGCAGTTTTCAGGATATTTTCCGGGGTGTCACTGATAATAATGCTGTTACTGACGGAATCCGGAATGATCAAAGCATTCTTGGATATGAAAAACTTCAATGTTTTGGCAGTATCTATGGCATTTAAATACTTAATTTTAATCTGCCGTGTGACATCCCCTGTCTCTTGCAGGGTTCTGCTGTCATTAAGTTTAAATGCACCGGATCTGGCACTGTCACTTTTACGGACTACATTGAATATGGATCCAATCCCTTCAACAATAGCAATATCACTGACATGCAAAACGCTATTCAGTTTGTCTATAATGGTGGTATTGGAAAAATCACCCTCAAAATGAAATGTGAGCTTGGCATTGATACTGGGGTCAATCATATATTTTATATTAAAATGATCATATAGAATCAGATCCAGAACCTCGGTCAGATCTGCATTGTCAAAGGCCAGGTTGAGATTCATGGTAATGGGTTCCCGGGAGGTCCGTTTGATTGGTTTGACAGATGTCTGCAATCCCAATATTCCCGTATCTGCTATATGCTCCCAGGAAGAATCCGGCGTAATGACATCGGAATCAACAGATTCCGTCTCATTTTCCGTTTTTTGTACATCCTGTTGAAAAGATTCTGTTGCTATAGCCTTAGCAGGTAGTTCTTCTTTTTCGGGGTCCTGAATCTGATTCTTATATATCTGCTGATCAATGGTTGTTTTTTTTAACCCTCTTTCCGGCATACAGCCGGATAAGATGGCAGCGCACAATACCATCAGTGATACCCGCAATAAATATGAATGTCTGATTCTACTAACGCCTATGTTCATAAATTCAACTCTCCTGCAAAATAATTAGATCACATCATTGGTAATTGAAAGAATTCCCAAGGTTAAAATCACCTGAAGGTTATCTTCTTCCCGTTTCAAATAATGGATATTCAATGTCTCAATCCTGATAACTTTTTCCAGTTTTTCAAAATAGTTCAACAAATCAGACAAATCCTCTAACTCACATGTAAATTGATAATTGAGTTTTAGTATTACATTATCTCTCCACTTCCCACTGGGAATTTCTCTAAAAGTATCCAGTTTTATAGCATGCTCTTCCCAAAAAGAACGTATCAATTTCTGCGCTTCGGTATTCACATCTACTGCTGAATTGCCGCCCACCAGCAAATTGGACAGGCGCTGCAGATCTTTTTGTTTTTCCCTGTTAACCAGGTTCTCCTGCCAGAGAGTCTCCTTTTTGGATTGAAGCCTTTCAAGCTTGTGCAAAGAGGTCTGCTGTCCAGACTTAAGGCTATCAAGCTCTTCCATTAACCCTGTATATAAAGTGGTCCACCATACGGCTGCTGTCAGAAAGCATATTAAAAGTCCGAACATGGTAAAACGGAGTCGTTTATTTAATAAAATAGCTTTCATGCTCCCCTTACTTGGATTTGTTTTCCAAATCTTTCAAAATAAGATCAATCATAAACTTGTCTTTGCCTTCCTTGGTCCGGCTGACGGCACCCTGTAACTTAACCTCTTTATATTTATCAGAAGCCCTTAAAGACTCAACCACTTTTAATACATCATCGCCTTCCCCCTGCATGGAAATAATCCCGGGTTTATAGCTTAAGTGGGCAAACCAGGTATTTTCAGGAACGGTCTGGGCCAGATCATTGATATAGGAAAACAATGGGGGCTTGGATAATACAAAGTCCTCCACATCATCTTTGTATTCCGCAGCTCTTTTCAAGGCTGTTTTTGCTTCAAGGATGGGAGCAATCTCTTTTTCTAAGGCCATGATCTCCTGCTCAACCCCTGCCAGATTCTTCTGGTTAAACTCAATCTCATTCCATATATTCACCGACATGTAAGCCATTAGTGCGCCTAATAAAATAAATAGAGGGAAAAGCAGTTTCATGGGCTTAAATAATTTGATCCTGGGCAGGTTTTCATCCACACTGATATGCTGCATTCCGCGATAGAACGGTGCCAGTGCTACACCTCCCATATTCTCATTTAAAAAAACATTTTCTGTAATGGTATGGGTATTTTTATAGGCAATTTGCTCTTCGGACATATCATGGTCAGCCAGGATATCCTGTATCACCTTATCCTGTTTTTCTTTTTCACCGGATGTATCCAATAAAAAAGAATCAATACATGACATCCCTGAATAAATTGCCAGCTCCATTGAATCTTCATACTGAATCACAAGACCTTTTTTTCGTGTGACCTTCAGGTTATC
>JAHJDU010000039.1 GCA_018812385.1 Pseudomonadota bacterium | reverse complement strand
TTCATTCAGCGCAAGTGTTGGCAAAAGATTATTATTCAGATCTTTAAACGGGATAGAACCTTTTTGTATGACATCGTGAAAAACCTTGTCAGATACCTGTTCAAGTCTTGCCAGTGCTTTTGTTTGCGCTTTGTTCAGGCCGTGTTTTACAGAGGCGGTTTGAACATTTAAGGGAATGTCGGTTAATAAAATTAGGTCATTCATCAGAAAAGATTGCCATTTCAGTGGCTTAGGCAGGTTTTTGAAAATTGACTCTACCTGTCCAATAAATTTATTGGACAGGTCCTTTTCAGCCGCTAAAACAACAGACCCCCGTTCCTTGCTCCGCCTTATGGAATCTAACTTTGACAGCAATTTGTGCACCCTTTCAAGGGGTGTTTTTCCTACCGTCAAATACTCGGGCTCTTTGCCCATTTCCACATCAATGATTTCAATGGTTGCTTCAATATTAATAACCTGGTCATTCCTGACAGTTGCCCATCCTGTCACCAACCCATCAGGCGTATCCAATAATACCTTTGTCAGTGGTTCTGTTTTTTTGACCATTCCCAATTCGACAGCCGCGGAAATAAGTCCAATGGTACCATGCCCGCACATATACGGGTATGCTCTTGGATAGTCTCCCGTGCTCAGAAAAATCACGCCCAGATCTGCATCCTGGTTCACTGGTTCAACAAGCGCGGCCCCAAACATATCATTATGCCCTCTGGGCTCCCGCAGGATCATGGTGCGGATCTGGTCATAATTTTTTTCAAAATAATCGCAACATAATTGTAGAGTAACTGTAATCAGAAATTCTGAATTATCAGCTCATTTGCCTTGGCTGGTTTTATGCCATAGAACAGAATCAGCATGGTCACTTCCTGAAAAGATTTTGGTTCTCTTAAACATTTAGGACAAATAAAACTCTGGGTCAATCGGTGAAAAGATTTTCTTGTATCTCAATCTAAATCTGTGATAATTCTCTCACAAAACTGCCGCGTTGGTTCAGTCGTTTTTTTGTGGTGATTAAACTTCTGAAATAACCGGAATAGCTACTTTTCAACAATTATAAGTCCTTTGTGATTTTTACATTTCAGCAAAAGGCTTTAAATACTTTTTCAATGGTAAACCATGATAAAGGAGAAAACATGCCTGAAACAAAAACTGATAATATTCAAATTGCTCTTGTAACAGGGGCCAGTGGAGGGATTGGGAAAGCTATCGCCATAGCGCTTGCCCAAACAGGACGGTTTGTATATCTTAATTTCAATTCAAACAGAAATAAAGCCGAAGCCATTCTTGAAGACATTATCAGCAAAGGAGGAAATGGGGCTCTCCTTCAGTTTGACGTAAAAAGCAAGGAAGCATCTGAAAAAGCCATTAAAAAAATTATTATGGAAAAGGGTAAAATAGATATCCTGGTGAACAATGCCGGTATCAGAGATGACATGCTCATGGTCTGGATGAAAAAAGAGAATTGGCAAAATGTTCTGGATACTAATCTGACAGGTTTTTTTAATGTAACGCGACTTGTCGTTAAAAACATGCTGTCAAAGCGGTTTGGAAGAATTATCAACATATCTTCAACATCAGGGCAGACAGGACAGGCAGGGCAAGTGAATTATTCTGCTTCAAAAGCCGGTCTCATCGGAGCCACCAAAGCACTTGCCCGGGAGATTGCAAAAAGGAACATTACTGTGAATGCAGTGGCACCCGGCTTTATAGAAACCGAAATGATTGATGGTCTGCCGTTAAAGGAAATAGCAAAAACAATACCGGCAGGCAGACTTGGCAAACCTTGCGAAGTTGCAGCAACCGTTCTTTTTTTATGTTCAAAAGACGCGGGATATATTACCGGCCAGGTAATTGGTATTAATGGAGGAATTCTGTGAAAACTACGGGGAAGCTTAAACAAATAGACTTGATATTCATTCATGCTTTCTCTAAATATAGGTTGCCATGAAGAAAAATAGATTGAAATCAGTTGCAATAACAGGAATCGGCATCATCTCATGCTTAGGCAATGATGCGGGATCGATTGTGACTGCCATGAAAAATGGACGTTCAGGAATTGTTTATGACGAGCAAAGAAAAAACCTGGGATTTAAATCTCCTTTGACATCTAAAATAAACGGGTTTGCTCCAAAAGACTATGGAATTACCAAGAAAGCCTTGAGGACCATGTGTGAGCCGGCACTTTTTTCCTTTGCCGCAGCAAAAGATGCAGTAGCAGACTCCGGGCTTCCACAAGATTTGATACAAAGTGACAGATGCGGAATTATATTTGGTAATGACAGTACCATCAAAGCAAGTGTTGAATCCATTGACATTGCAAAAAAATATAAGGAGACCCATTATATTGGTGCGGGCTATGTCTTCAGAGTGATGAACTCAACTGTCACAATGAACCTTGCCGCCCACTTTAAAACCCGGGGCGCGAACTGGACCATCAGTGCAGCATGTGCAAGCGGAGCTCATGTCATTGGCCAGGCATTAATGTTAATCAGAAGTGGTTATCAGGATATCATCAT
>JAHJDU010000433.1 GCA_018812385.1 Pseudomonadota bacterium | reverse complement strand
TGAATAAAAGCCATGAAAGGTTGCAATCAACAGCGGCCTTTTATTCACGGGAATACTTTTCCATGCAAGATATCCGATCCATGCAGGAAGGCGAGATCTTAAATGAAGAACATCAACTTTTTCTTTCAGCATAAATTTTCTAAACCATGGGATATATTTTAAGCATCTTGGGCTTTTCTCCCCGATATAGTCACAGGGAATATGCTCACTTCCATTTTTGATAAGCTCGGGAACAAGACTTCCCCCCTTTGAAATAACAATGGACCTGTGTCCTTTTGCGGCCAGGAAAGATCCGAAATCAAGGGTTACCATCTCCACCCCACCATTGTCCATTTCAGGCAAAAGCTGAACTATTGTAAGCTTTCGGGACACCATCGTCTCAAAATCTCCCTTGCACATTTATCTGACTCGTTTATGCTTTTGCCGCATTCGTTATATCCTCTGTTTTGGATCCACTTATTATAGGAAATTGCCAGTTTATTCTTATAGAGGTCTTGTTCGCTAAAAGAAAACTTATTCCCCTTTTGTTTCCACTCCATGGGGATAATATATGTCGTGCAACCGGCTGTTAATGCTTCATAAATCATGGACATACTGTCTGCCGTAACCCATACTATAGAGGATGCATCATATTGCTTTTCCACCCATCCTTTTTTTGTATCGGAAAAACGAAAAAAAGAAGCTTTCTCCATGCCTGCAGTGAACCGGCTTATTTTATTTTCCATCTCTACCGGCGTTCTGGGTGATGATGAAATAGTCCAGTTTATGTTTTCGGACTCTGATGATACAATTTTCTCAATATATCCAAGGATTTTATCCGAATCCCACACATGACTTTTATCATCACGCCCCCCGATAAGAACCAGCCCTTTGTCATTTTTATGAATATTTTTATTTTCTGAAATATTGGGAGGTCCTATAGTTAAAAAAATATTTTTACTAAGTTTAAATCTATCATGATTTGGGACAAAACAAAGATCAAACATCTTTATCAAAAAAGAAGCCGGGGACATACAAATAATCTTTTTAGCTCCACTATCATTGCCGATTTTTATAACATGGGGATGGGTATGGGTACCGGTACCAATAACAAAATCAACATCATCGGTTTTGCCGATCTTCCAACAAAACCCGGCAAATGTCTTTAACCAATTAATAATATCTGAAAAGAGCGAGATCTTTATTTTTAAATATGTGATTTCAACAGGAACATACTTCTCAAGAGCGTTTATTATTCCTTGTGTCTGTTTTTCGTGCCCTGGTCTGCCATCTAAAATTGCAGTTATTTTATAAGTCTTCAATTAGTATCATCCAAAAAAAAATTACAGATAACACCCGCCATAAGTGCTACCTTTTCAATACAATAAATCACTCTTTCTTCTATCATTCAATTCAAGAATTTTACTGTATTTCATCATTCGTGCGTATGCATATATGCTGCTGAAAACTATCCCATACAAACCATAAATAAAAAATCTCTGGAAAAAATATGCTTGAAAAAATGAAAAAACCATTCCAAATGCGACTTTAATTACAGGCGTTTTTTTACCGTTTTTGACTGCATCCTCAGCCTGCATTGAAGAATACTTATTAATTTTTTCAGTCCATTGAAAAATTGACGAAAAAGACCTGTGGGAAATCTTGTGTTTGAGTTGTCCGACAAATTTTCTTTCCGCAATGGTTTTATCTTTTACGCCATCTATTATCACACAATCATGGACACTGCTGTTTCTGAACCCTGCTGTTTCTTTGTTATAAAGCCTTGTTTGGTTTGAACAATATGCAAGTTTTTTGGGTTTTTCTTCAAACCAGAAGGTATTGGCAATCTTAATCCTATAACCACACTTTGTTTCAACATGACCTGTCTCAAACATCATTTGAATTTCTATTGCAAGCTCTTTTGTAACTTCTTCATCAGCATCGATATTTAAAATCCATTTGTTTCTGCACAAAGATTCACCAAAAATTTTCTGCTGACCATATCCTGCCCACTTGTTGTGAACAACACGGGCTCCTGCTGCTTCAGCGATTTCAATAGTTCTGTCACTGCTTCCAAATTCAACAACAATCACCTCATCAACAAATTGAATCACAGAGTTAACAGCTGATAAGATACGAGCTTCTTCATCTTTTGCGATTATAAAAACAGACAGGGGCAGTGGCAATTTTATAGTCATTGATACCTTTGTTGCGTTTTATAAACCATCATATGTATAAACCTGAAAAGAGATATCATATGTAAACTTTTTAGAGTACCTGAATGGTATATCCTTTTGCACAACCCTTGAAGATTCTTTTAAATTAAGACCCTTTAAAAATTTTATAGGATTCCTTGTTTGCCATACAATTAGCACTTTTTCTTCTGGTTTAAATTTTTGTAGAGGTATGGATGGACTTATTATGGTTGAATCATTTAAAAATAGTTTTAGATTTCCACCTATAAATTTATCTTCTGTTAAAATCAACCCTTTATCAAATCCAATGCTTTTAATCTCTTCTGACAGTTGTTCAAATGGGTAGTTTGCTCTATGAGGTTTTTTACCCATATCCACAAGCATAACTCTTAATGGAATCATTAGTATAACTACTGAACAGAAAAATAAACCTGTTGATATAAAAATATTTATTTTTTTCTGGGAGATTGATTTTATATCTGTGAGCATAAAGGCTAACAAAGGCGCTATATACAAATAGGGTTGAAGCCAGCGCTCTTTTATGTTTGTTACTTGCATAATTAGAATTATGACAAAAATAGATATAAAGCTTATCAGTATATAGTTGGTTAAAACTTTGGAAGGTCTGTTTAATTTTTGAATAAATGAGTTCCTGAACAGTGCAATATAAAAGATTAGGAATGGTATAACAAATGCCATGTAGGATATTATAAGCTCAACTATTCCATGAAGTATATCTGTAAAGTAACTTCCATTTTGATCTAAACTCATGCGTTGCATAGTTTCTAATGTGGCAAGATCTTTGTTTGCTAAAAACCATAAAAGGTGTGGTAAAACCAGCAAAGCTGTTACACTTACTGATACAATTAATTTTTTAGTAAATATCTTTTTTCTATAATCTGCCACAAACAGAGTTGCCACCATCAAAGCTAAATCTACTAAAATAAAATTATATTTTGCTAAAACACCGCATGCTGAAGCTAAACCAATTAGGATAAACCCGGTTAAATTCTGTTTTTTCAGGGTATAGAAATAAAAATAGAAAAGCGCTGCAGTTGATGCAGTCAGTAATACTGTATGGATCTGATCAATTTGTGCTTCCCATACTATTTGTGGTAAATAAAACAGGGAAAACGCACTTAACGCCGATACTTTTTTATTTTTAGTAATCAGAAGTCCTGTTTTATATGTAAATATATAGGTAGAAAAAAGCAGGAGATTTTTTAGAGAACTTATTGCAAATATATTTTCACCAAAGATATTAAAAAATATTCGTTGAACCCAGGTGTACAAAGGAGGTTGAGCATTATACCCAAGTGAGAAGTATTGCGATAGCATCAATTGCTCGCTTTCATCAATCTCAACTCCATTGGTTGTAATTACCCTTATTAAAATTTGCAATACAAAATAACAAAAAATAAACAGGGGAAATCTGTTTAAGACAAAGTCTGAAACCCTGTTTAACATGGTCGATCCACCTTATCCTCTTTATGTCCAAAGGCAAATTTTCGGGTGAAGTAATTATAAAAAAATATAATGCCGATGGTAATAATTTTGGCAATTATAGGGATCTCTTTTAAAAAGGTATAGTTGGTAAACAGGTAGATTAGACTTGTTCCAAAAGAGAGTCCACACAGAGAAAAAATCAGGGATAAAATAAATGACTTAAATATGGGATTACTTGGATTAAATACAAACTTGCGCTGAAGTGTGAAGTTTATCAAAAGCCCCACACCAGCACTTATTATATTTGAAATGGTAGGTGTCAAAAAGCAGATCAGACCACTGTAAAGCAACAGATCTGCTCCTGTGGCAATTACTGAGGAACCAAAAAACTTTAGAATTCTCATTCAAGGTCATCCAGGACAGAATAACTATCCAGATCCTCCCTCTCTTTATTATGGACAATAAGCTCTGCTACTAAACCTATAATAAATATCTGGATACCATTACCTAACATAAGTATAGAGATAGAAAAGAGCGGGCTTGTACCAACGGATTCTCCAAATATCCAACGCCCGAAAAACAGGTATGAAAATATTAAAAAACCTGTAAAAAAGAAGAATGAACCAACCCAACCAAACAAGTGCATGGGTCTTTTCAGGTAATTTGTGATAAATATGACAGTTAAAAGATCAAAAAAACCTCTTGCATATCTTTCAGGGCCAAATTTTGAAACTCCAAACTTACGTTCGCGATGTTTTACAGGGATCTCTTTTATCTTAAAACCCTTTTTGTGTGCTAGAAATGGCACAAACCGATGTAACTCACCATATAGTCTTACTTCCTGGGTTACCCTTTTTTTATAACACTTAAAACCGCAATTATAATCTTTGAGTTTCAGACCACTCATTATAGAAACGATGGTATTAAAAACCTTGGATGGTATTGTTTTCTCTTTTGGATCCTGTCTATTTACCTTCCACCCAGTTACAAGATCTGCGCCCTCTTCTATTGCTTTTAAAAAATTTGGAATCTCTATTGGGTCATCTTGCAGATCCGAATCCATTGTAAAAATAAGATCACCATTAGCTCTTTTAAATCCAATATTAAGAGCTACTGATTTACCAAAATTTTTTCTTAAATTTACGGTTTTCACTCTATCATCAGTTGCGATAATCTCTCTTATTACTTCAGGGCTTTGGTCTGTACTTCCATCATTAATAAACAAAATCTCACAGGGCTTTCCCACCTCTTTCATAACTTTAAAGATGTTGTCATGGAGCTCTTTCAAAGACTCCTCTTCATTATATACCGGGATAATAAATGAAATCATTTTTATATTTAGATATCCTCTCTCATAAATTTTGAGATCTCTTTATAGTGGCCCCAATGTCAAGACAGTTTTTTGTTTAATTTCACCGTCAGTTTTGGTTGAATTAGAGACCACTTAACCTTGATCCGATAAAAGTTTTAAACTCTTGTGCATTTTCAAAAGTAATCCTGATACCGATCACAGCCAGATCCACACTCCATTTAACATCCCGGCCCAGTTTTACCCAGTCCTTTTCCGTGGTGATGATCAAATCAGTCCCGATTTCCCTGGCTCTTTTTTGTATCATTATAATATCAGCCTTCTTATACCTGTAATGGTCTTTAAATTCAATATGATCCACCACATTTACCCCAAGCTCCTCTGCAGAATACTTGAAGGATTTATTATTGGCAATCCCTGAGAACAAGAGTCCTTTGCGGTCTTTAAGAGTATCTGGACAACACAGGACAGGGTCAGATGTTTTTTCCCGGGGCAGCATTTGCAAAAGAAAAGGAGTGTGACAGGTTTTAAAAAACGGGATCTCGTCAAATTGACTGATTATATCCTTCACCTGATTTTCAGAATTATCTTTTCCAGGACAACGGGTAAAAGCAATGGCATGGACACGATTTTTTGACATGGCCGGCGTTTCCCGCAGTCTGCCGGCCGGCAACATCCGATTGTTTCCCAGGGGACGGTCATGGTCAAATAAAAGGATATCCAGATCTCTTTCCAGCTTCACATGCTGAAAGGCATCATCCAGAACAATTACATCCGGGTTCAATTGCTCAATGGCCAGCATCCCGGCTGTATACCGGTCCTTTCCCACCACAACAGGAAAAGTTTTTCTCCTGGCCATCATATAAGGTTCATCTCCTGCTACATCTGTATCCAAAAAGATGGTCTCACCGTTGCTGACAATCCCTGCCCCGGTCTTAAGGCTGCCTTGATAGCCCCGACTAATGACAACAGGCCGTTTTCCCATCTTTGTTAAAAGTTCAGCCAGGTAGATGGTCATGGGGGTCTTACCGACACCGCCGACCATGATATTGCCAATGGAGATAACAAAACAAGGCAGGCTTTTGGGTTTTAACAAACCAGACCGGTACAGCTTGTGCCGAAGACCTGAACCGGCCTGGTAAAGGCAGGATGCCGTCACCAGCAATTGTTCAAAGGAAAAAAAAGCAGGATCATAGTCCTGATCCGAAATCCGGGTGATTTTTTTTTCCAGCCTGGAAAACCATGGTTCAGACAAGGTTAAGATCCTCCATCTTGTTGATGATCCTGTCCACAGCCCCTGCATTGCCGGCAAAAACCCTGTAACCGGCTTCCCCCATCTGTGCTGCCAGGGCAGGGCTTTTCAATATTCCTTCCAGTTTGACCGCCATTTCCGATGCAGTTTCAACCCGGCAGGCCCCTTTCTCTTTCACCAACAGGTTTGAGACCTGTAAAAAATCCGTCATATGGGGACCAAACAGAACTGGTTTGCCGAACATGGCAGGCTCAAGAGGGTTATGCCCGCCTTGGGGCACCATAGAGCCACCAATGAATGCAATATCACAGATCGCATAGGAGGTGGCAAGCAGCCCTATCCTATCAATAAATATAAGGTCATGATTTTTCATGCCCAGCTTTAACTGTGAAAACAGAACTGGGTGATAGGGATGGGATGGGATCTGTCTGATCAGTTTTTCACTTCTTTTAGGGTCCCGTGGTGCCAGGATCAACTTTAAGTTTGGTATCTTTTTTTTCACGGATGCAAAGGCATCCAAGAAAATAGGTTCCTCGCCCTCATGTGTGCTGCCGGCAATCCAGACCCGGTCTTGGTCCTGGATGCCGAACCTGGCTTTCAATTTTGCCATCTTTGGTTCATCTATATTAGCCTGCTCTTGGTCAAACTTGATATTTCCCGGGACAGATATTTTGCGCTTATCAATCCCAAGGAGTTGAAACCGTTTTTTATCCAAAGGAGTTTGTGCCATAATCTGTGTTAAAGAAGAAAAAACCATGGAAGAAAATTTTCTGAAAAATAAATATCCCTTTAAAGAACGTTTTGAAAGCCTTGCATTAATTAATACAACGGGAACTTTGCTTTTTTCCATTTCATATAAAAAATTGGGCCACAAGTCTGTCTCAACTATAACAACAGCATCAGGTTCTAAAGACCTGCTTATTTTTTTAACAGACCAACCCAGATCAAATGGGAAATATCCCAATTGATCGGTCAGGATCTTGTCTTTTTTTAAAAACAATTGCTCTGCCATATCAAAGCCTGTCTTTGTTGAGGCCGTAAAAATAATATCCAAGTCTTTGTGTTTTTCTCTTAACCCTTTGACAAATGGCAGAGATGATATGACTTCACCAACGGAAAGGGCATGTATCCAGATTCTTTTTTTTCCGGCTTGTTTTGGTTTTAGGCCAGTTCCTAATCCAAATCTTGAAACCATATTTGCTCTTCTTTTTTTTGAAAAAAGATAGATAAATGGCAGAAACGGAAGGACAATGATAAATAAAATATTAATTATCGTTTTATACAAAAAAATCATTTGGTTTGCTTTTCTTTGCCATTACTCCGCATTGATTAAATAAAGGATTCCAAAACACAAAAAAAACAGATTTGCTGCCCAGGCACTGATGACGGGCGGCAGAATGGTCCCATATCCCAGTGACAAGCAGAATCCATACATGGTCCAATACATAAATGCGATCACAACACCAATGGCTATAGCCGCCGGGATATTTCTTTTTACAAAGGATCGCATACCAGTGGCCGCACCTGTCAGAACCATAATAATACAAATAAAGGGGAATGCAATCTTTCCATTCAAATCAACCTTATAGGTTGTTGCATCATACCCTTCTTCTTCAACCTTGTTGA
>JAHJDU010000432.1 GCA_018812385.1 Pseudomonadota bacterium | reverse complement strand
AGCACCTGGTCTGCCATCTGGTCAACACCGATGTTCAGATAGATCATGGTGTAGGCTTCGGCCATGGACTCTAAAAAATTGTTTTCATCTGTATATTTTATGGCACCGCACCAGGCAGATGTGTAGGTGTCTGCAACAAGACAGGCATTGTGATCGGAAAATTTTTGGGACAGCCATTTGAGCCTGTACCACACGGGCAGATTATCCCATAAAAGCCTGTATTTCTCATCGGGAACCATACTGACGCCATCTTTTATCCGCTGCTCCATTTCTTCCAGCAGTTCCTTATAAAAATCAACAGCGATTTGAGTGCCCCGCAATGTGACAATCAGGGCAAGGAAAAAGAATGCATCAAAGGCAGACATGGGCGATGGCTTGTGGGCAGTAGTGTTGAGGACTTTCTGCCAGAACTGCTGGGCCTCGTAGGCAAGTTTGCCGACCCGTGCCATTTTTTCATAATCAAATTTTCTTTTTGTGATTGTTTCAAGAAAGACAATATATTCATCAATCTGGGTCCGGACATACCTGGCGATTTCAGAGGAATATCTGGTATGGCAGACAGGGGTATCCAGAATAAACAGCGGTACCTTATAATACCTTGCCTGGACTTCATACCATTTTAGCACAGTGCCGCAGATATTATTGCAGCAGATCAGCATGTCTGGTTTTGGCAATCCTCCGATAGGCCCTCCCTTGACAATTGAGCATGAGATATCTGCCCTTGCATAGGAACACAGATCAGAGCTGTAGCCCATATCTTCGGCTTTTATGCATAGATCTTCTCCCATTTTGGAAGCGCCTATCATGGCTCCATGGTTTTCAGGGTAAATGGGGATGATATCCATTGCCACCAAAGGCTCTACAGGACCTCCTGAAGTGATCCAGGCAACTTGTTTGTTGTTCTGTCCTGCAGTCATGGCATCAAGATAATAGGTGGTCATGATATCCCGCATTTTTTTTCCGGATTTTATTTTTCTTTTTTCTGAAAGCGTTTCTGACATATGGTAAATCCTTTTTAAATCATATGAATAAAGGTTTCAAAACGTGTGGCTAACTGCCCTGAGTTTTGCTGCTGGTCATCCATTTCAATAAGCATGTTCTTTATGCCTTCTTTGTCAAGGGATTCTTTTAAATAGGGATAATCAAATGCATGGGGATCACAGAATTTGAGCAGCATGAAAATGACACCATCAGCCCTGTTCTTTTTTGCAAGTGAAACCATATTCTCGCCGCGGGCAGTTGGTGTTGAATGTTTTGCAGGACAGATCAAGCGATCCAGTAATCTTGTGGTAATGGCATTTATGGGATTGTCATCATCCAGAATTTCACCTTCAAACCATCGCTGGCCTGTGCAAAGGTCATCTCCCACAATAACCCCTCCGGCCGCTTCCATGGCTGTATAAATATCAGGAGAATCGCAGATGGAACCGGACACAACGATTCGTTTTATATTTTTTTGGGGAACATCAACTTTTTCAAGCTTGGCCACAATGGCTGGCAGAAGATCAACCACCTCATCTCTGTCCATCACCATGGATCCTTTTACAATGGCATAAAGGTCAGCGCCTTTTATGATTCCAGGTCTTTGAGATTGAAGTGCATAAATTTTTGAAAGATTTTTTCTGATAAGATTGAATTTTTTAATGGATGCCTGAAGATCTGCATTGGTGATTTCTCTTCCCGCAGCGGTTTCAAGGTCTTTTTTAAATTTGGTCAAAACATCCTTCATATATGTTCTTGCACTTTGGGTGTTGAGTTTGGCAGGCAGGACCACATCTGCAAAAAATTCATATTTCCCATTCATACGCCAGATGTCACTCAAACGCTGGATGGAATCACAGGTATGGGGAAACACGGTTCCATCAAGGAAATCCAGCCGTCCTGACAGGCTGTCCTCCAGTACACCCCGGACCAAAGAACAGCAATAGGCCTGAAGATGTTGTTCTGCCAGCACAATCTCGGATTTTGATGAAAACAGCCTCATGGGATGAAAACCAGCTGCATATATCAATTCCTCTGGTGCATAGGAACAAAGGTAACCAATAATTTTTTTTTGGCCTGCTTTGATTTTAGAAGCAACAACAGGCATATCTTTTATGGCCTCACAAAAAATATTTATTTCCTTCATATTATTCTTCTCCGCATAAAACGAATTTTTGTTTGTCGGTTTTTATATCGACGGTCGGTGGATATGTCAACTGGCACACGACTTACGTCCTCTTTTCCTATGGGTATGTTAAGCGATAATCGTCTCTTCGGTTATAAAAAGAGAATGCCGGACGATAAGGATAACTCCTCGCAGGGCAGTTCATATCCACCATAAAAGACTCAGCCATTTTAAAGCAATAACAGCTTAAAGAATGATATTCAGAATCCGGCGAAGCGGTTCAGCCGCACCCCAGAGCAATTGATCCCCCACTGAAAAAGCAGTAAGAAAATCGTTTCCAAGATTCATCTTTCTGATCCGCCCCACAGGAATAGTCAAAGTTCCGGTCACTGCAGCAGGAGTCAGTTCTTTGATAGTGTCTTCCTTTAAATTGGGAACCACTTTAACCCAGGCGTTATTTTCGGACAGCATAGCTTCAATTTCATTGAGCGGGACATCTTTTTTTAATTTGATGGTAAAGGCCTGGCTGTGGCATCTCATGGAACCCACTCTGACACATTGGCCGTCAATGGGAATGGGGTTGTCTGACCGTCCGATGATTTTATTGGTTTCAACAAATCCCTTCCATTCTTCCCTTGTCTGACCATTATCCATTGCCTTGTCAATCCAGGGGATCAGGCTTGCTGCCAGAGGAACGGCCCAGTTTTGAACAGGAAATTCCTGGGATCTCATGGTGTTGATGACATTCTTATCCAGATCCAGGATAGCAGATACCGGGTTTTTAAGAACCGGGGCGGCCATTTTGCCGATAATCTGCATCTGGGCCACAAGCTCTTCCATGTTTTTTGCACCGGCCCCGGAGGCAGCCTGGTATGTCATGGAAGTCATCCATTCTATCAGATCGTTTTCAAATAATCCTCCCAGGGCCATGAGCATGAGGGATACAGTACAATTGCCGCCAATATAATTTTTAATGCCGTCGGACAAAGCATTATCAATGACCTTGCGGTTTACAGGATCCAGTACAATAATACTTTTATCATCCATCCTCAAGGTTGATGCTGCATCAATCCAGTATCCATCCCAGTTCTTTTCGGCAAGCCTGGGCCGGACAGCTTCAGTATATGACCCTCCCTGACAGGACATGATAATATCCATGTCAGAAAGGCTATCTATATCATATGCATCAACGAGAGGCGGCACATCAATGCCCACATCCGGAGCAGCCTGTCCCGCCTGGGAAGTTGTGAAAAAAAGAGGGGTAAATAGTTTGAAATCATTTTCCTTTATCATTCTTTCCATGAGTACTGAACCAACCATTCCACGCCAACCAACAATTCCAACTTTTTTCATTGCCCTTTTCCTTTCCCAATCCAATCCAAACTGATTGATGATTTTTGCATAAATTTCAGGTTAAAATATGATTCATACCCTTTTTTTAAAAATATTGCCACCATGATTTTTTCCTGGTAGTTTTTGGTGAATATTAAATTAGTAATTTTAAATGGTAAACAAAAAAAATGGAATTAAATCAATTTAAAAATGAGGCATGTAAAGTCGTTAAAAATTGTAAAAAAAGGGTAAACATGGCAAGGTGGCAGGCATGTTAACACGATTTACCCAAAAAGCATTGAATATTATTCGCAATATTCCGGAAGGGAAGGTGCTGACCTATGGCTGGGCAGCCGCCCTTGCCGGAAAACCAAATGGTGCCCGCCAGATTTCAAGGCTGCTTCATTCAATGTCAAGAAAGCATGATCTGCCATGGCATCGTATTATCAACTCAAAGGGAAAAATATCCTTGAGGCCGTCCCAGGGGTATGAATTGCAAAAGGCGCTTCTTGAATCAGAGGGTGTTAAATTTTCTAAAACTGATACAATTGATCTAAAGGTTTACTTATGGATCAATCATGGTTAAGAGCCTGGATAATAAATAAATTTTCAATTCAGCTTGTCTTTTTACATATATATGTATTGACTCCCATAGTCATTATACCTATAATAGGGCCGTGATATTGGACTAATATTTGGTACTAAAAAAAGGGGGGTGTATGCAACAGGCAAAATTTAGTGTTGAAGAAGCGCAAGTAAATTTTTTGAATAGTTTTAAAACCTATGGGTTTAAGGATAAAAGTTCTCTGGTTCGAACAGCTATTGATCATTTTAAAAATAATTTGGAACTTGAAAGCTTAAAAAAATCTGCTGAGCTATATTCCGAAATTTATTCCGAGGATGATAGCCTGAAAGAATTGACTGAAACAGCTTTAACTATGTGGCCAGAATGACAATATTGAAAAGAGGAATGATTATTGACGTAAATCTTGACCCTACCCAGGGTTCAGAGACAGGAAAAATCAGACCATGTATAATTGTAACCAATAATGTTTATAATGAAAGAATTCCAGTTATTCAAGTTGTTCCAGTTACTGAATGGAGTGCAAAAAAAGTTCGAATAAAAACCAATATTGAACTCAATCCTTCACAAGAGAATGGCCTATCAAAAAAATCCGTGGCAGATTGCTTGCAGACACGTCCTATTGATCATCGTCACAGGCTGGTAAAAATCCGTGGTAAATTGTCGCATTCTAAAATACAGGAAATAAATCAAGCCTTATTAATTGTTTTTGAACTTTAATGGGTTATATAATTGAACCCTTAACCGATTCATTTGCGAAATAACCGAGTCCACATAAAACCGGTTTTTCGGTCAGGTACTTAAATCAAAAATATATGACTTCAATTTACGATTTTCAAAATCTTTTACAAATAATAAAAATTGGTTTTTTCTCGTAGCCTCGTTATATTGTTTTTCTGTATTATCTCTCGTTCGACTACTTAATGTCTGAATATATTTCTTTGCAGGGTAAGAATATATATTTTCTCCAAAAACAATATCGCTTTCAAACTCCATATTCTCAAGAATCTCCTCCGGTGTTATTCCGGGATAATATCCTCGTAGAAACATCTTTATCGTCATCCAGAAGTTCTTCACAGGTGATGATCAAAACTTCTCCTGCTTTTGCCTGTTCCACATCAGCAAAGGTCAACCCATCTATCCGGCAGTTTCCTCGAAAGTCTGCTTTCTGCACATGAATGATGGTGACATCCGGGTTGATGGCTGGAACCAAAACAATTTTTTTCGTGTCGCACCAGGTTCCAAAAGGATTTTCAAGTTCAACTAGTTTGCTGTCAGGAAGTCTTCTGTTTTTTTGCCGGATGATTTCATAGACTGCCGCCATGGGATTTCTATTGATGGTAAACCCGCCTATGGACAAATGGCATCCATCTGTTACATATTTGCTTACCGCATCTTTATAAGCACATAATTTTATTATTATTAATTTTCATTCCCACGTCTCATTTTTAAAAAGTCTTCCTATATTTCTTTATTAGATTTTTATTTTTGGTCTCCGGCAGGCCCACTTTTTTCACCACCACTTGTGAGCAATGTCTTGTACTGGGAAGGCCTTCTGTCCCTGAAAAGTCCCCATGAAGCTCTCTGGATCTGGAATTGTTCAAGATCAAAACTTGAAAGAATCACGGCTTCATCTGTTCGGTTGGCCTGGGTAAGAACACGGCCCATGTTGTCCGTGATAAAGGATGATCCGTAAAAGCTGATGCTGGACCTGTCAAATGATTCAGTACCGATCCTGTTGGATGCCACAACCGGGATCATATTGCAGGCAGCGTGTCCCTGCATGCAGGTTTGCCAGTGCTCCTTTGAATCCAGGGTATCATTGGCAGGTTCCGATCCAATGGCTGTGGGATAAAAAATAATTTCAGCGCCTTTTAACGCCATGATCCTGGCTGCTTCCGGGAACCACTGATCCCAGCAGATGCCCACTCCGATACAAGCATATTTTGTCTGCCATACCTTGAAACCGGTATCGCCAGGATTAAAATAGAATTTTTCCTCATACCCCGGGCCGTCGGGTATATGAGATTTCCTGTAAATTCCCAGTATGCTTCCGTCGGCATCAATCACTGCAATGGTATTGTAATGGGCATTGTTCTTTTTTTCAAAAAAACTGATGGGTAATACAATTTTTAATTTTTTTGCAATGGCACAAAAATGCCTGACTGCTCTATTTTCTTCTAAAGAACTTGCCAGATTGAAATGCTCCGCCTTTTCTTCCTGGCAAAAATAAAGGGTTTCAAAAAGCTCCTGAAGTAACACAACCTGGGCGCCTTTTTGGGTGGCCTCTAGAACCAGTTTTTCCGCAGTCAAGATATTCTGATCATGATCCTTTGTGCAAGCCATCTGGGTGGCAGCAACGGAAACTACTGACATGGTTTTACCTCCTCTTTTTTTTGACTGATCATATCCATTAATATGTGTTCAGGCAATATGTATTCAGGCAATATTTGTTCAGCTTTAAACACCCGGCTGCTGTTGGGTGATACAATGGATATTGCCTCCCCCGAGAAGTATTTCCCGGGCATAGATACCCGTCACAATTCTATCCGGGAAAAGGGTTTTTATTTTTTCCATGGCAGCTTTATCATGTGGGTCATCAAATAATGGCATGACGATTCCCCCGTTTGCAATGTAAAAGTTTACATATGATCCTGCAAGGCGGTTCCCTTCGTTCCTTGGTGCTACGTTAGGCCTTTTTTCCACTCCCAGGCTTTCTTCTTCAGTCATATACAAAGGGCCGGGCTGATGAATTTTATGAATTTTTAGTTTTCTTTTCTTTGCATCAACAGAACCTGCGAGCCTGTCAAAGGCATCACAGGATATTTCATACTGGGGATCTGTCTTGTCATCCGTCCAGTGAAGCAGGATTTCTCCGGGTTTTATAAAACAGCAGAGGTTATCCACATGGCCGTCTGTCTCATCCATGAACACCCCTTTTCCCAGCCAGATGATTTTTTCTACATTCAAATATTCTTTTAAATGATTTTCTATCTGGATCTTTGAAAGATCCGGATTCCTGTTAGGGTTCAACAGACACTCTTCCGTGGTAATCAATGTGCCTTGCCCGTCCGTATGGATAGAGCCGCCTTCAAGGATGAGACAAGCTTTATACTGATCAATTTTTTCATGTGTTAAAACGTTCCGGGCAACACCAGTGTCTTTATCCCATGGGAAATATATCCCTCCGTCAAGTCCTCCCCAGGCATTAAAATCCCAGTTCACACCCCGGACGTCGTTGTTATCATTTTTGACAAATGTGGGTCCTGTATCCCTTATCCACGCGTCATCTGATTCAATGTGAACAATTTCAATTTCAGGTGGCAGAGCGTTTCGGGCCGTTTCAAGCTGGTGTTTTGATACTCCCATGGCCACTGGTTCAAACTTGGATATGGCCTGGGCAACCTGGGAAAATGCTTTCTGGGCAGGTGCTGCATTCAACCGCCAATTGTCTGGCCTTTCAGGCCACAGCATCCAGCATTTTTCATGGGGCTCATACTCACCCGGCATCCTGAAGCCATCCTGTTTTGGCGTTGTCCCCAATATTCTGGACATAAACTTTCTTTTCCTCAAGAATGTCATGATGGTGACAACAATTTTGCTGCCACCATCATGCCATAATAACTATATTTAATGAGATTTTGCCCTTGTCCATGCCTGGTCGGCAATGTGATTATCTTTCCCAAGATCCTTTACAAATCTGAGGGTTTCAATGATTTCCGGTGTCGGCCAGACACCGGGATTATTTAGGTCTTCCTTGGAAAGATAGGGCATGGCTGCTTCATTGGGTGTTGCAAAATGATTATAATTGGAAAGCTCAGCTCCTACCTTGGGATCAAGAACCCAGTTGATCCATTTGTGTGCCGAGTCAATGTTTGGTGCCTTGGCAGGGATACACATGGAGTCTATCCATATGGCACTGCCTTCCTTTGGCACGATAAAACCATAGGTATCCGGATCTTCGGCAACGGTCTGAACAGCATCACCATTGTAAACCAGTGCAGCAGCAGCTGTTCCGGATATAACATCATTTTTACCACCCACACCGCCTTTAAATCCCAGGCAGGCTTCTCTTTTCTTTGTGCTGACAAGAAGATCGGCAGCCTCTTTAAGTTCTTTCGGGTTGATGGAGTTAAAATCATATCCCAGATACAGCAGGGTGATCCCCAGCATTTCCCTGACAGAATCAATCAGATAAAAGGTTCCTGGATTTTTTTCGGGATCAAAGATAATGGACCAGGACTGGACATCTGCCGGGTTTAATTTTTTCTTGTTATACATCAATCCAACGGTTCCCCACTGCCACCCGGCTGAATATTTATTGCCTGGATCAAAAACCGGGCTGGCAAACTTTTTACTCAAGTTTTTCAAATTGGGTATTTTTGAGTGGTCAAGGGGCGTTAGCATATTTAAATGAATAAGGCTGGGCATGATATAGTCTGATGGGATAATAATATCATATTGCCCCAGTCCGCCTGACTGCAGCTTTGCCATCATTTCTTCATTTGATTCATACAAATCCAGACTGACTTTTATACCAGTGGCTTTTTCAAATTCCTTTGGAAAATTGACTTCATCCATGTATTCAGACCATGTAAATATTTTCAATTCTCCGCTTCCGCACCATGCAGTTCCTGATAAAAAAACAAATACGATTGTAGCCAGTAACAATAATTTTTTCATTTTTTTCTCCTTGATTAATTATTGGGTTTAAACCTTGCAAAAAAATGTTTATTCAGTATTAACGTTTCTTGTGAACCGTTTCAAGAAATCGTGTCTTAGGTTTTTTTGAAACTGCCGGAGCAGATGGCCTTACGTCATCAGGAAGACTGCATTCACAAGCTGCCCTTGCAGCAGATTCTAAATTGCGGTCCCAATAGTAAGTTTCATCTTTTTCACATATCCAGTGACGATGATAATGGTAACACCTGATTTGATCATTCTTATTTGGACAATCGGAAAAATACTCTCCTGAACCATAGTAGTTGGAAGGAATGTGAGTAAAAAGAATATTTTTATCCCTACATTCCCATGCAAAACAATCGACTGATAGTAAACTGAACGATAAAAGAAACAATATAAATAAGAAGATATTTGAGCCTTTCATCATTAACGGATCTCCTCATTGCCATCGACGGGCTTGTTTATTAGATGACGTTTGCCTTTAATAAAGACGCTGTGGATTTCAATATCCTGTATCTGGTCAGTTGGTATTTTAAATGGATCATTTTCCAGAACAACCAGGTCTGCAAATTTCCCCTTTTCCAATGTTCCTTTTTCGTTTTCTTCAAATGCACTCCAGGCGGCAGTTGAGGTGAACATTGCAATGGCATCGAAAACACTCACCCGTTGCAAAGGGTTGGGATGATTAACGGCTGCCTGGATTCCTTTAAGCGGATCATAAGGGGTTACTGGGCTGTCTGACCCACCGCTGATCGGGATTCCTGCATTAAGAATAGTTCGATACGGATGAACTCGTTCAAGGCGGGTTTTGCCCAGTAGCTCCTCATAAATAGCCATATCTTTCTGACCGATGAATGCTGGAATAAATGCCGGTTGCATTGAGGCCATAATTCCAGCTTTTGCCATACGCTTGATCTGGTTGAACGTTGGAAGTTCCAAATGTTCGATACGGTGGCGGTGATCTTTCCGTGGATTTGTCTTAAGCGCTTTTTCCATGGCCCACAATACCTGTTCTATGGATCGTTCTGACTCACAATGTATTGCAATTTGAAGGCCTTCACGATTGGCAGCCAGGATAAAATCATCCATCTTCTCCTGGGAATAGGTCAGTGTTCCATAATTGTTCGGTTCATCCGAATAGGGCTCGAAAAGTGCTGCCGTATGTGCTTCAAAAGCACCGTCCGAGCAGATACATCCACCAATACGAGGCAAATCAAGATCTTTGACCTCTTCAATATTCATAGATTGGTTATAGCAAACCACATGAATTGGCAATTGATGCCTATTCTGCCAGATAACAGCTGTATCTCCCGGGCCAAGCAACCCGCCATCCAGCGCATGTACGGTGGTAATCCCTTTTTTTAGTGCCATCCCGGCTGCGGTAAGGAGATTGCGAAGCTTAACATCCGCAGTAACAATATCGGCCATTGCCGGATGAACAAAGGTCAGTATTCCAGGATCCCGGATCAAACCTGTGGGTTCACCACCCTTTAGATCAAGGCCTTCTAGATCAAGTGGTAAGTTCAATATCTCAAGAGCTTTTGTATTTAAAGAACACATGTGACAGGTAACATGCATTATAAATACGGGATGATCAGGGATGGCACGATCAAGATCATCCCGTGTCGGCATGGTTTTTTCTTTAATATTTTGTTCGTTCAGAAAACTTCCATTGACCCAGTCTCCTTTTGGGGTAATGGAAGCGCGATCAGACATCAGTTCCAGGATTTCGTCTTTGCTTACTACTTTATCCAGGTGAACGGATGTTTCCTGCGAACCTGTGAGCATCAGATGCTCATGTGTGTCGATGAATCCCGGCAGAACTGTTTTGCCGTTAAAATCCTCTATTGGCCAGCCCTGGTTTATAAAATTGGCCATTCTTGCTTCTGACCCCACAGCAGCAATATGTCCATTTTCAATCGCAAGTGCCCGACAGTGCAGATCTTTTATCTTTGAAGCCATTGTTATAATATTCGCATTTACAATAACCTTTTTTTGTGTCATCCATTATCTCCGTTTTTTTATCTTTGCAACTTTCTGATCAATCCAGTCGACCAGCTGAATGATTCCCCCGGGGAAAAATAGTATAGTGACACAGATCAGGCCCCCGAGGATGGCAAGCCTCAATGTGCCGGCAAGGCGTAAAAATTCATTTCCAAAAACAATTAGGGCTGACCCGAGGATGGGGCCCATGAATGTCCCTATACCGCCAAGCTCCATCATGGCGATGGCGAGCAAAAAGGGCTCGATGGCCAGGGTAGAGGGTGAAATGTCGCCCAGATAGTGGACATAAAAACCACCGCAAAGACCGGTCATAAACGACACCATGGCAAACACTTTAATTTTTTCCTTGTATTCGCTTATCCCTAATGCAGTGGCAAATTCTTTGCTGTCCCGCAATGCGACAAATGCCAGACCGGTTGAAGACCGCATGATCCAAAAGATGACCCCATGGATGAAAAGGAAAAAACAAAAGACAATATAATAGGCCTGCACCCGGGTAATTTCATTAAAAAATGGTGGAATGTCATGAAGCCCCATGGCCCCGCCTGTGAACGAACGGGTTTGTGTTAGAATTGTTGGCAGGGAATCAGCAAAAACAAGGGACAGCAAAGCGACATAGATACCACTCAGCCGCAGGGCAGGCAGCCCCACCAGCAAGGTTACGATTACCATGGCGAATAGTCCGCCCAGGATCATGCATCCCCATGGCGACCACCCAAGACCCTTTGCCAGCATGCCCGAGGCATACCCTCCAACTGCCAGGAAACCGATGTTCCCCAGGGAGGTGATTCCTGCCACGCCCATTAAAAGGTTCCAGTTGGATACCACAGAGGACCAGATGAAGAAAAGAATCATGATATGCATCACATATGTATTGCTCTGAAACATGGGGTATAGTGCGATACCTGCCAGCCCCAAAACCACTGAAATTACTTTCCAGTTTAGCATGATTATAAAGTCCTCCCCCCCATCAAGCCATTCGGCCGTATTAATAATATGACCAAAAACATGAAAAACCAGATCGGCCATACCCACATGGGGCCAAGAAAAAATGTAATCGTAGCCTCGGCCATACCCAGGATAAAGGCGGCATAAATCGCGCCTGTTATACTGCCAAGCCCCCCGAAAACAACTATAACAAACCCTTTAACCATCCAGGCCCATCCGATATTCGGTGTCATGTAGAATTTGGTTGCCAGAAGAATACCTGAAAAACCTGTAACCGCAGTGGCCAGGGCAAAAGCGAATCCAAAGGTTTTTTCAAGATTGATTCCAACAATTCTTGCCCCGTCCATGTCCTGGGCAACAGCCCGCATGGCCTGGCCAAACCAGGTTTTTTTTATAAAAAGATTCAGGACAATCACAAATAAGATCACAATAACAATGAGGGAGATATCATGGTAATTGATCCGGACCAATCCCATTTTCAACCTGCCGTCAAAAAAACTGGGGATGTCTTTGACACGGGGACCAAAGGTCTGGAGTAAAATATTTTCCCAGAAAATTCCCAGGCCAAGCAAAAAAATAATTACGGAGAACTCCCAGTTTTCTTTTTTCAGAAGCGGGCTCAAGGTGACCCGGTAGAGGACCAATCCGATTATAAACATGATCACCATAGAAACCGCAATTGAAGGAATCATCCCCAGGCCGGCCTTGTTCATGAAAAGCCAGGTGAAATAGCCGCCGGATACCGCCACTATGCCATGCCCGAAATTAAAGATATGCGTCACCCCGTATACGAGAGAGAGCCCCAGTGCCATACAGGCGTATAAAGATCCTGAAATGCTCCCACTGATTAAAATATTAATTAGCTCTTTTATGATTCACCTCACTTTTAATAGAGATTAAAAATATGCTTTTTCAATTTCGGATTTTAGAATTTCCCCTGCCTTCCGTTCAAGGACGACCTTTCCTTTTTTCAACAGGTAAATTCGATCTGCCACAGCCAGTGCATAATCAACTTCCTGCTCCACGATCAGGACACTGATATCAGTGTTTTTTTTAATTCGGTTAATCGCACCAAAGACCGTTTTCTTCATAATGGGTGATAACCCGATGGAGGGTTCATCTACCAGAAGAAGCTTTGCATCGCTCATCAGGCCTCGGCCCACAGCCAGAATTCTGCTTTCTCCACCGGAAAGCGTACCTGCCATCTGTTCATTCCGTTCGAAAAGCTTTGGGAATAAAGAATAAACAAACTCGAAATTTTCCTTGACCTTTTTCCGGGCTCTCCGGTTGTATGCCCCAAGTCTGAGGTTCTCCAATACCGTCATATCCTTGAAAATGTTTCTTGCTTCAGAAATGTAGGCCACCCCTTTTTCCACTATCTGATCACTTTCAGTCCCGATAATTTCCGAACCTTCAAACAGTATGGATCCTTTTGAAGAAGGGTTCAGCCCGCAGACCGCTTTCAACAGGGTGGACTTACCGTGACCATTGGGCCCGAACAACGCCACCACCTCTCCCTGGTTAATATTCAGGCTGGCTTTATGCAGTACCTGGAGCTCGCCATAGTTGCACTCAAGGTCACAAATCGATAATATCACTTTGTTTGAATCATTGCTGATCATAGGTCACCCTCCCCAAGCAAGACTTCCCCATCACCCAGATAGACCTCAACCACGTGCGGATCAGTGCGGATCCCTTCAGGATCACCATTGTAAATCACTTGACCATTATCTAAAATCAGCATGCGGTTTGAGATATCGATCAGCGAATCCAGAATATGTTCAATCATCAGTATCGTGGTTCCTCCATCTTCATTAATATGCCGGATAACTTTGATAAAATCATTGATTTCACTTGTCGACAGACCGGCCAGGGGTTCATCCAGCATGAGTAACTTACACTCCGTTGCAAGACAGGCGGCCATCATCACAAGTTTTGTCGTATAAAGATCAAGATTCTTTGCCTCCATACCACTGACGTCATTGAGATCCAGAAAATCCAGTGTCTTTTCAATGCTCTTTTTGAGCCCTGTTTTTTTTCCGGCCCCAAACGTGATACCAACTCTTATGTTATCGTACACAGTAAGAGAAGGGAACGTCTGGGGCACCTGGAATGTCCTTGCAAGCCCCAGACGGCAGATCTGGTGAGCTTTCAGCGATGTGATATCATGATCATTAAAGAAAATTTTTCCATTGGTTGGCGGGAAAGCCCCGGCAATGACATTAAAAAGGGTTGATTTTCCTGCACCATTGGGACCAGCGATGCCGAATACTTCTCCCTGCTTCACTTCAAGGTCGACATTGTGAAGTGCCTGCAAACTACCAAATAATTTTGAAACACCTTCTATTTTAAGAATCATCTTGCTGTCAAGACCTCCTTGCAGCTATAAGGATTTATTTGAAATTTTTTGCAAACCAGGACCTTGACTTTCATGGTTTGTTATGGACAGGTCCGGTATAAAATCCAGGCCTGTCCATGGCACTTACTTTATCCAGGAAGGCATTCGATAGGCTTTTCCCTCATTGTATCTGGCAGGGCGCATCCTGATATTTTTACCGTCTTGTATCTGAAACCATACCAAAGGCATGGTATCATCACTTTGATATATTGATTGATCCTTTGGGTCAAAACTGTAATTGGCACAGAGTCCTTCATATTTGCTTGAGCGGATATTATCCGCGATCTCTTTATAGCAGTCATAACAACCAGCCTTTTCCACGGCGGCAGCCCAGATATCAAATGCATCCCTGGTGGCTTCCGCATACAGGCCAGCCGGTTCTGATTTGAATTTTTTTATCCACCGTTTTTTATAGTCCTCGTACTTGGCGCCGAAACCAAAGGAACCGCCAACCCAAATCACACCTTCAGCAGCTTTTCCCGCCAATTGGATAAATTCCGGAACAGAAGGTGTATATTGCATGTACACCAATGCATTGAGTCCATCATCACCAAAATATTCAGAGAACTGCTTAATGAACCGGGCAGCGTCGGTGGGATCAAGATGCCAAAAAGTAACATAGGCAGGTTCTTTTGATTCTATTCTGGAAAGAATCGGCCCCCAATCAGCCATACCGAACGGAACCGTCTCATTGACAACAATTTCATAGCCGTCTTTTTTGGTTAAATCGGCAAATTTGTCAGCAGGCATAATATTGTAAGCATAATCTACTTTGATGACTGCAATCTTTTTGTTTGGTGCTTTCCATCCCATTTGTTTGCCGGCATCGAAAAGATATTTGGCAGCATCCACCCCATAGGCGACATCATTGTACGTATATTGAAAGACATTCCAATATTTGTCCAAGTTCTCAGCCACAGGCTGTGTGCAGAGTGTCATGGCATTTCCATGGAGGTATGGTATGTCAAAAGCGCCGAAAACCTTGGTATCAACACCACCATCATCATAACCCGTAATGACCGCATTCACCCCTGCACCGATGAGTCTTTCACCGATTGCCTTTATTTTCTCGGCTTCCAGTCCCCCGACGTCTCCGAATTTCAACTTAACTGGATGACCCAATAGGCCGCCGGATGCATTTTTTTCTTCCACAGCCAGTTCAAGGGCCATTTTCATTTGCTCTCCGTCGCTTGCATAGGGCCCGGTAAGCGGCAGAGGGCATCCGACTAGAATAGGATTTTTTGCAAAAGCCAAACCAGTGATTAAAACACAAAATAATAAGCTTAGCACTACCAACGAATAAGTTTTCTTTGAATTCATTTGAACTCTCCTTTTTAATTATTGGGTTTAAACCATTAAAACAATATTTATTTTGTATTAATTTTTCTTGTAAACCGTTCCATGACAACCACAAGAAGTATCGTGGCAAATAAAACCAGGGTTGACAGCGCATGAATCTGCGGGGTCACAACCCTTCTTACGGCTGCAAAAATATACAATGGCAGGGTGACCGAGTCTGGGCCAGCTGTAAAAAAACTGATCACAAAGTCATCAAGGGACAAGGTAAAGGCAAGCATGGCACCGGCAACAATGCCTGGCATCAATAATGGCAGGGTGATTTTCCATAAAAGATAAGAAGTGCTTGCATACAGATCCCTTGCCGCTTCTTCAATGTCTTTTCCGATGCTGACAAGGCGGCTTCTGACCACAAGTGCTACAAATGCCACCTGAAAGGTAATGTGGCCAATGATCATACTGAACAGACCCGGTTCAAACAATGATGATACGCCCCGCAGAAATCCAAACGCAACCACCAGGGCTGCAGCAAGGATGATATCCGGTATGATCACGGGAAGGTGAAGAGTAAGATCCAGAATCGTGTTCATTTTTTTTGGCCAGGGAAACCGATCCATGCCTATTGCAAGCGCTGTTCCAAGAACAGTGGAAACAAGGGTTGATACAACAGCCAGAATCAGTGTATTCCAGGCCGCCTGAAGGATCACCTCGTTGTGAAACAGCTGTATATACCAGTCAAGTGTAAATCCCTTCCAGGCAAGACCGTATTTTGTATTATTCACGGAAAAAAATGCCACAGCTATCAAAGGAAGATACAAAAAACCAATTGTCCCAAAGGCCATTATATTAATAATCAGATTAATCTTTCTCATAACAACTCCATGCCTTTGTTTTTTCTTCTATACAAATAAAGACTGACCATGGTCAATACCATTAACGCCATGCTGATTGCTGCGCCAAAGGCCCAGTCCCTGCTGGCACCAAACTGCTGTTGAATCAGGTTGCCCACAAGCATATATTTTGCTCCTCCCAGAAGGTCAGGAACAACAAACATTCCCATGGCAGGAACAAAGGTAAGAATAATGCCAACAGAAAGCCCGGGCAGGGTCTGGGGTAAAATGGCATGCATGAAAATTCGTGTGTTTGACGAATAAAGATCCTGGGCTGCTTCAACAAGGGCCCAGTCCAGACGTTCAACACTTGAAAAAAGCGGCAGGGCTACAAAGGGGAGAAACATGGAAATCATGCCCAGATAAACGGCAAAGGCGCTGGGATAAAGGGCCATTCCCGGCGAGATAATTTTAAAATATGCTGCCAGTTTGGCAAATGGCAGTTCCGGGGCTAAAATCAAAAACCAGGAGTAGGTTCTTATGACCATATTGGTCCAGAAGGGGATAATCACCATCATCAGCCAGACATACCGGGTCCTTTCAGGCTTTCTTGCAATAAAAAAACACAGGGGATAAGAGAGCACAACGGCTAATCCTGTGGTGACAAAGGCCACCCATACAGAGCGCAGAAGAATAACGATATAGTCCGGTGTCCATCCGAATATACCATACCCCATGAGCCGTTTATAATTTCCCAGGCCAAACTCCCAGACGAGTTCGCCATAAGCTCCTCTGCCGGCAAAGCTGACAAGAATCAGTATCAAACCCGGAAGTATCAGGAAAATCATCAACCACAGCATGCCCGGACTCAGGAACAAGGCCCCTCTTTTGATGAGTTTCTTCTGGGAAAGCAGCTCCCCATACCAGATCATCAGCCTATTCATTGAGCACCACCAGTTCTTTTGGTGCCAGCTCAAGCCAGAGCTCATCTCCAATCTTAAAGTTCTTATAGGTACTGCTCCTGACCCTTATCGGGCCTGGTTCAAACCACAGATCCCGGTTTGTGCCACGGTAAATGATCTCACTGACCTTTACCCGGATACCATTTTTTTCAGGTTTTGTATCCAGAACGTTTATCCATTCAGGCCTGATGGCTATAACACCGTGTTCCCAGGGAGGCGTTACGTCCAGCTCAAGGAGGCAGATATCCGTATGGAACACCCCGTCATGGAATCTGCCGGCAAGAAGATTTGCTGCCCCTAAAAATTCTGCAACAAATTTATTTTTTGGAAAATCATACACCTCTTCCGGAGTACCGAACTGGATGATCTCTCCATCCTTCATTACGGCAATCCGGTCAGACACAACAAGGGCTTCATCCTGGTCATGGGTCACCAGTATAAAGGTCTGCCCAAGTTTTTGCTGCAACCGCCGGAGTTCCACCTGAACCTGGGCCCTTAATTTGGCATCCAGGGCTGACATGGGTTCATCCAATAACAGCACCTTGGGTTCGTTTACCAGGGCCCTGGCAAGTGCCACCCGCTGGTTCTGTCCGCCGGAAAGCTGATGAGGATACCTATTGGGCATGCTTCCAAGCTCAAGCATATCCAGGGATTTCTGAACCCTGGTTTTTATTTCATTTTCAGGAATTTTTCTGGAACGAAGCCCAAAGGCAACATTTTCAAAAATATTGAGATGAGGAAAAAGAGCATAACTCTGGAAAACAGTATTGATCTGTCGTTTAATGGCAGGCAGCCTGGTGATATCCTGATCTTCCAGGATTACGCTGCCCGAGTCCTGAAGTTCAAGGCCGGCAATTATGCGCAGCAATGTTGTTTTGCCGCAGCCGGAAGGACCCAGCAGATTAAAGAACTCCCCTGACTTTATTTCAAGAGTAACATCTTTGACTGCTT
>JAHJDU010000431.1 GCA_018812385.1 Pseudomonadota bacterium | reverse complement strand
TCAACAAGTCCGAAGATTGATATTTTTGCAGTGGGGGATGTTATGGAAAACAAGGGCTGGCATATTGATCGTCTGCAAAGGCCCGAAGGCCTCCACGCCATGGTCACCCCTGCCCATGAGGCTGTAGCAGATCAGTATCTTAAGGATTTAAAAGAATCACTTGAATTTGTCAAAGACCATCCTGACTTGGCATCCAAAGGAAATGCCGCCATGTATGGTATGATAGCCAAGGTTCCTTTCAGAGGATTAATTAAAAAAGAAATCGGGAAAATGATGGAAAAAATGTATGGCCCTGATTGTGAAATGCCCATGAATAATGAGGGTAAGCCATCATTGCCCCTTCGTATCGGAACGGGCATGTTAAAATGGATTTCCAAACGAAAATTTTAGAACTTACACTGGATCTGATCCATCAACTTGAGCTTTGGATTAAGGCATATGACCTCAAAGGTATCTTTTCATAAAAATGAATGATAAAGAGGGGGAATGAATTGGTTTGTTCTTGCACTGATATGCAGCATCACCTCTAGTTTAAGGGAATTTGCCGTAAAAAAGGCGGGAAAAGAGCTTTCTTCAGTTTTTATGAGCTGGGGAATGAATTTTTTCATGTTCCTCATCATTCTTGCCCTTAATGTTTCCTTTTTAAATTATCACACCATCACCATATCATTTATAGGGGTTTTGATTATAGCGGCAATTTTGGATTCCCTGGCAACAGTATTATACCTTTGGGCCATTAAAGAGGGTGATTTGTCAAAAACCATTCCCATGCTATGCTTTATCCCTGTAATTCAGCTGTTTGTTACACCTGTTCTTATCAATGAAAACTTGTCATTGATCGGCATTTCAGGTGTCCTAGTGGTGGTATTTGGATCATATATTCTCAATATAGAAAACTGGGACGGGTTTTTATCACCGATTAGAAGTGTTTTTAAGGATAAAAGTTCCATGATGATGCTGATTGTGGCCTGCATCTGGGGAGTGAGTTCAAGTTTTCATAAAATAGGTGTGAACCAGACCGATGCAATGTTCTGGGCCGTGTCTGAGATTGGGCTTATATCTGTATTTTTATTTCCGTTTGCTATTAGGTCAGATAAGGGCAATTTTTCTTTTCCTAAATTAAAAAAGACACTTTGGCCGGCCGTTTTCAGCACATTAGCTGTTTTGTCATATTATACTGCCATAAGCCTTGGGCCTGTGGCCTATGTATCTTCAGTAAGGAGGCTGGGTGTATTGTTTACCATGTTGATCGGCATTCTGGTTTTAAAAGAGAAAATCAACCGCCTTAGTTTTGTAGGAGGGGTTATCATGATTACAGGGACTGGAATTATCAGCCTGTTTGGATAATGCTATTTGTTTTTCAATTTTTCAATATTATCTTTGGCAAAGTTAATGGATGAATCTATTTCCAGGGCCATTTCATAGTATTTGATGGCAAGGTTAATATCTCCCAGTTCCCTGTAATTTGAACCGATATTAGCATAGTTTATGGCAAGGGAGGGATCCACCTCAAGGGCATTTTCAAAACAGGTAATGGCTGTTCCATGATTTTTTTGCATAAAATGACAGAACCCCATGGTATTAAACATATCCGGGCGCTGCTCATCAATTTTAAGGCCTTGTTTACAGATTTCAATGGCCCTTTCATATTGTTCAAGATCTTTTAAGCATGCCCCCATGTGGGAATAGATATCAGGCATATTCAGCTTTGCTGGGTCTCTTTTCAGCGCAGTTTCAAATTGGGTTAAAGCGGCTTGGTGATCGTAAATGGCGTTGAGCATCAGGCCCTTATAAAAGCTTGTATAATATTTACCAGGCAATGCCTTTTCCAGATCATCCAGCTTTGACAGAGCCTGGACAGGGTCAAAACTTTCTGTGATTAATCTGGCAGAAAACATGCCCACGCTGGCGGCAACCGCTCTTTCCCTGAAATGTGCTCCTGGAATGATTGCATAAAATGCCGGAATCTCAAGCGCTTCATGCTTGGTGTTGATGACAATAATCTGATATCCTCTTTTATCCAGCGCATGGATCAGGTTTTCCACTTCCGTCTTAATATTGTTACTTGAAAGGTCTGGTAATGCATTTATGTTGATCATTTTTTCAGGATGGGTGATAAATCGGGCATCTTCAATATTGGTAAATTTGGGCAGGCCGCTGGCCACATAATTGGAGCCTGAATTAAAATCTCCTGCAAGCTGGGCTGTTTCCGTGAGGGCACGGCTCATAGCCTTTTGAGGATCAGGTGCTGTTCCGGCTGTCCATACAATTTCACTTAAATCAGGGAATGTTGCCGGGTCCCAGGCAAGAACACCAATAGTTGGTATGCCTGTATCCAGGGAAAAATCCGAAGCATAAACTTTAAGCCCCTCTTTTTTATATTTACCCAGCATTTCAATGACCAGAGGATCAGTAAATGAATCAAGGTTGATTCCGGGAACATTCAAGTTTTCATGGCTGACAATGGAAGATGTATGACGTTCGATCAATTCGCAAATTCCCTGGCTTAAAGCTTCTTCCGTACAATTGCCTGCACTGGGTCCATTAAATTCATTAATCATATAGAACCAGTTAAAGGGGATCAGTACCCCTTCTTTTTTTGCCAGATCATATCCTCTGGTCCATTTTAAGGGCAGCTCATCAAAGATCTGTTTTACTTTTAATGCATCTTCTTTGTTATCATGGACAGATTTAATGACCTGTTCATAGGAAAGGGCTTTTTCTCCCAACTCCTTTGGGGTGGAATAAAAAAAGTTTTCCTCTTTTTTTACAAAAGAAAAAAAACTGAACCGTTCTGCAAGCTCCATCACTGCACTGGCTTCGGACTGTTCAGGAGTTCCGCCTTTGCCCATCTGCTTTTTTGTTCCGATCACATTTTTAGCATCCGTTCCGCATTCACTGAAAAAAATCGGTATATCCAGCCGTCCGTTATCAATCCTTCGGGTCCGGCTTAAAATATCAAGATTCAGTTTGGCTGTTTTCTCTTTAAATCTTGCAACAGTCTCTTGAGGAGACATGATTTTGTCCTGGTCATATGTATAGCCTTTGAAAGCATCCTTTAGTTCAATTTTATAACTCATGAATTGTCCTTGAAATAAATCCTTGATCTTATGTCAAACATAAAAAGTTTTCACTAATTGTTGACACGCTCTATTTTGTCCCCAACCTTAATTGTTCCGCCTTTGAGGATCTTGGCAAACACACCTTCTTTTGGCATAATGCAATCTCCTGTCCGGTAAAAAATGGCACATTTTTGATGGCATTCTTTTCCGATCTGAGTGATTTCAACCAGGGCTTCATCCCCTAACTTGAAAACCTGGCCTATGGGCTGGCTTTTCCAGTCAATCCCGGTTGTTGCAATGTTTTCAGCAAAATCCCCAAAGTTTAGTTTAAAATCCTCACTGCTGGCGTTTTCAATACTTTCCGAAGCCAGAAAACTTAATTGTCTGTGCCAGTCGCCTGCGTGGGCATCATCTTTGATCCCGTGGTTTTCAATGAGCAATGCTGTTTCAGTACATTTTTTGGTCGTGCCTTTTTTCTTGCTGATGGCTATGGAAACTATCTTCACACGTCTTCTCCTGAAAAATAATTAAAGCAATAAAAAAATTCCAACATAAAGATGCTTTTATATCACATTGTAGCATAAAAATACAATATAAAAACAATGCTTTAAATGTATACCAAAATTATGTATACTAATTTAGTATAATAAATTTAAATTTTGATACCTTTTCTTCTAAAAGTTCAGTAATAGTTTATTTGAAATCCAAATCGGTTCTATTCAATATGCACGGCATTAATAAAAAGGCGCATCACTTAATAACATTAATGAAAGGAGGAAAAAATGAATAT
>JAHJDU010000430.1 GCA_018812385.1 Pseudomonadota bacterium | reverse complement strand
CTATTTTGGCAAGATGATCTCAGTCATTTTCATTTGCCGTTGCATATTCAGATAAAGGAATCATTACCTCTTTGGATTCTATTACGGCCAGGGCATATAGTTTCCTTGAGCTATCCCCATATGCAAGGCTACCAAAATGGCCCCAATCAATTTGTATCTGTTGGCCTGGCGCCGACTCAAAGCGGATAAAGGCTTCTTTACTATTATGTCTAAGGTGTTTGAGATAATCCCGGACAATGGTTATTTCTCCATCAAATCCTTTATCCTGTATCTGCCTCAATACGACGGGAGCCTTAACTTTTGAATATTGCGTTACCATCTCTTTGATAAGCTCCCGGTATAGATCAAGTTTTGAAGGCCTTTCCTGCCTTGGTTTATAAATTGTATCCGGATGCTTGAGATATTTGTCAACAGTGTCCCTGTCCAGATTTAAAGTCTGGGCAATCTGTCGCTTGGAAAACAGCATCTCTTTTAATCGGTAAATTTCAAAAACTATTCGTCTGTCTATCATTGGGTCTTCTCCCTGCGTTTTATGAATGCTTTTTGGCAATGAAAGAACTTGGAACAAGGTGCCGTCATACATGACAAGATCTTTATGGATCAAGCTGCTCCGGGCAAAAATATAATCATTTTCCTTGAGTCCTAAGGTGGCACAAATGGCTCTGTCTCCATAACCTGAAGGTCACACGTAAAATGAAAGTCCATTCCGGTCCGAAGCCAATACCAGAAACAGATAAAGAGCGAGTTCATGCCAGCTCAATGATTGTAAAAAACCATCTGTTAAGAAACGATGGGGGATGAAGCTAAAACCTTTGCCTGTGGCGCGAACCCGGTCATGAGCGAGCACTTTTTTTCTTATCATGTTGCCCTCCTTATTTTATAGGGATTTTGACCTGTGTAACACAAACATTCCTCCTGTGTCCCCGAGTCCATCTTTGCAATCATGGGGAATTGACTGGTATTGAAACGATAAAAATTTTTACCGCGTCCATCTTTGCAACGGTTGGCACAAGCCAATATTGCCCTGAAAGGCTTTGCATCATGGATCTCCTCGCGTCCATCTTTGCAATACCGATGATTTTTGATGGTTTAGAAGGATGCTGCTTTTTCATGTTTCTGATTTTCTGGAGAGAACGATTCCTGGCAGCTTTTTCCGGATTATGACGGCGATAATATTTCCAGTAATCAGGATTATTTTTAAGCCATTTCTTTTGCGATAGACGTTGGTCTCCCTTGTAATCCGGATCAGATGCAAGCTTTTGTTTTTGCCACAGGGCTTTTCTGATGCGCTGGCAACCAGGCTCTGAACAAAAACTTTGGGATTTATTTCTTGGAATGAAAAAAGTGCTGCAAGCTGGACAGGGAACAGATTCCATACTCCCTCCTGAAAGCAAAAAATAACGAGGTGAATTAAATAGAGGGAATTATATTATTTAAAAAATAATTTAAGGGAATTAAATAAAGGGAATGAGATTGGTGGCGGGTCATTTGTCCTGAAATTGGCCGGGAAAAAATCCTTGATTTTGGGCGGGAATTAAATCCCTATTACCAATATATATAAAAAACACGACCAGCACTTAACTGCAAAAAAGACCGCCCTATCGCCCAAATTCCCAATCCTGGCATTTTTTTACCCTGTTTGATTTTGGACACCTGACGTGGGACATGGAAATAGAATAATTGTAATTGATCCTTCTCCCTATCAACACCGCAAATACTTTGATGAAAACAGCTTAAGAGAACTTGGCGAAAGAAGATTTATCGGCCATAGAATCCATTGAAGCAACCATTGAAATTATTGATGTGGAAATGGGTAAAGAGCCTGAGTGTTTGACGGTAGGAAAAACACCCCTTCAAAGGGTATATAAATTGCTGTCAAAGTTAGATTCCATAAGGCTTAGCAAGGAACTGGGTCTGTTGTTTTAGATGCTGAAAAGGACCTGTCCCATAAATTTATGGGACAGGTAGAGTCTATTTTCAAAAATCTGCCGAAACCCTTGGAATAACAGTCTTTTTTGATGAATGACCTGATTTTATTAACCGACATTCCTTCAAAGGTTCAAAAAGCCTCTATAAAACATTGCCTGAACATGGCAAAGATATAAAAAGTATATCTGAACAAAAGCGCTTGCAAGACTTGAATGCGCAAAAGCATGTCGGACAGGCCCCGGCCGGGTTAAAGTTAAGTTACTATTTTAAATTTGTATTTTGTTTTTACATGCGATTGCCCTGGGGGTGTTTTCTTCTACTTGACAAAAAAGGTTTAGACATCATTATGTTGGATGTTATCCAAATCAGTGAGGAGACAAAAATGCTTTTGAAACTGTTTTTATAGAT
>JAHJDU010000429.1 GCA_018812385.1 Pseudomonadota bacterium | reverse complement strand
TACCATCTGTTTTATTATAAATCAACCGTCGTACTCCGACTTATGTTGACAAACCGCACATATTTATCTAATTATCTCAAATGGTATGTGTCAGATGCCAGGAGCGTTTGTTTTGAATCTCCATTTGGATAAAAAGAAAAAATGTTTTTTTCCAAAAAATTTCTACCGGAAACACCTTCTTCCAGACACTCTCTGTTTCAGTTCCGTCTGCCGGCAGGAGGCATGCAACGCCTGTTAAGGGTTTATCCTAACGAAGTCAAGCTCTTGTTGTGGGTCACGGCTATTCAGGTGGTAATGAGCACCAGCAGCATTCTGGTAAACAATGTGGCCCAGACCACATTCCTGAAACGGTACGGGGCAGATGCCCTGCCTGCGGTTTTCATGTTAGAAGCCATGATTACCTTTGTTTTTGCAGGATTTGTCAGCCTTCTGATGGAACGCTATCGCACGATCCGGGTGTTTACCGGACTTCTCCTGTTTTACGGCATATGCATGGCGATAATCCGGATGATGATCCCCATGGGTGTGGATCTTGTCTATCCGATTCTGTATATCTTGAAAAGCCAGGCTGTCGGAATTCTGCCCATTTTATACTGGGATATTTTAAATGACATGTTTACCACCCAGCAGTCCAAAAGACTCTATACCCTGATCAGTGCGGGTGGGATTCTTGGAACAACCTTTGGAAGCCTGATGACCCGTAAGCTGTCCATATGGGTCGGTACAGACAATATCCTGCTGATCTTTATAGGCGGAATGGTATTGGCGGCAGTCCTGAATGAATTAACAGAAAAGGTCGTGGGAACGCCGCTTCAATTTCGCATCAAACAAAGCAAGGAAAAACCACAGCGAAACCAACTGGCAGTGTTAAAAGAGTTTATCCAACATGCAAAGGAGTCCACACTTATCAAATATATGGTTCTGCTGCTGGCCATTCCTAATATGATCCTTCCTTTGCTCGATTACCAGTTCAATGTCCTGGTAGATAACTATTTTGCTTCAGAAGCCCTTACACTGCAATTTTTCGGGATCTTCAGAGGTGTATCCAATGCCCTTATGTTTGCCCTTCTGATGGGTTCAAGTCGCCTGATCACGCGGTGGGGAATCCCGACAAGTCTTTTGTTTCATCCCATTAACTATTTTATTGCATTTGCAGGTATCTTTCTTCGGTTTGATATATTTGCCGCTGTGTATGCCCGGGTTACGACGGAGATGCTGAAAACGGTTCTCAATAACCCGGCCCGTGCGGTTTTGTATAATTTTTTTCCTGAAAAGCATCGGAGCATGATACGGCTGGTGCTTCGAGGCAGCGTGGTCAGGGCGGCAGATTTCGCAGGATCAGGTTTTCTGACCCTCACCAGAGGGGTGATCAAGCCCCGCATGCTGTCCCTGGTTGCCTTGCCCTTTGCCTTGATATGGGTAGTGACAAGTTTTCGTCTAAAAAAGGCATATCCTGGAATTCTCATCCAATCCATAAAGGAAAACCAGATGGATTGGAAACAGATGGAAGATGATCAGCTTCAACTGATTGCCAAAGACAAGCTTATCACCCAGACGTTCCAGCAGGGATTGGCATCAAAGGACGGCAAGGTTGCTCTTCTGTGCGGAGAATTTTTATATAGAACCCAGCCTGATCAATGGGTGTAACACCTGCTATCTGTGATTGCTCAAAAAGAACCAGGGGTGCAAAAGCAGCTGCTGGATTTCTTAAGCCCGGAAAATATTGGTTCCCATAGGTCCAGGATGTATGAACTTGCCCGTTCTGTTTCCTTGGAAGCCCTTCCATATTGGCTGGAAGCCCTGACCCGGATTGATCCGTCAGAAAGCGGTCCGTTTATGGAAGAATTTTTATTTCATCCTGATGATCGTGTCAAAGCTGAAGCCTTTACAGGATCATGCCTGAGCTGCAACCTGGATCATCACGAAGAATACCGGCAAAGGATTAATGAATGGCTGGCCGGGGATGAATCCCTTGTGCGGCTTGCGGTTAAAGTCCTTGCAAAGACTGGAGATCCGGTTTACAGCCGGGAACTGGAAGAGATATTTTTGCAGACTGAAGAACCAGACCTGAAGGCCTGGGCCCTTGAAGGACTGTCAAAAATGAATCATGACAAAATAATCTCTCTATCCATTCTGGGAAGCACGGATAAGACATGCCAGGTCCGCAGGGCATCTTTGAGGGCCTTGTCTGCGTTTGAGCCGGAAGTGTCACCTGAGCTGATCATGGCTTTTCTTAAGGACATTGATTCAAGTATCCGGTCAGAAGCATCCCAAATCCTTGCAAAGAAGGGGGAGCAGATCATCCCTGTTCTTTTGAAAGGCCTGGCGCAACCTTCCCGTTCTTTGAAGGAAGAGATTGTCCTGCTGCTGGACCGGATCGGAGTTCCAAAATCAGATCTTTCAAGGTTTGTCCTGGACCAGCTCAAACAGGCCTGCCATTATCTGTCTTTTGTGAATGCATTGGAAAATTATAAACAGGGCGATTCCATGAGCTTGTTCAGAAATAGTCTCATGGAAAAACACCAGGAGATCATTGATATTGTACTGCGCGTAATGGGGATCATCGAATTTGGTGACCAGATGCGGGTTATTCTGCGAGCGGTTCAGTCGGGCAAGCAGAAGGATATTGATATTGTCATTGAGGTGCTGGGAAATGCCATTCATTCTGATCTTCGCCATGCACTGATCCCGCTTCTGGAAAACACACCGATTATGGAAAGACTATCTTCCAGTTGTAAGGCCATGGGGATCAATCCGGTTATATTGACATCTTTTGAGCAGGTCTTTGCCCTGATATCAGAAGATGCGGATACTGCTCTTAAAGCCTTGTGCCTTTATGCTTCAGGAGAAAATCAAGGACTCAACATCAATGCACATGCCATCCGCCGATTCCTGGATGACCCGGATTCAATGGTTAGTGAAGCCGCCGGATGGGTTATCCGTCGCTGGGAAAACGACGGGGCACAAGCCCAATCCCAAAGCGCTCCAGATTTGGTTGAAAAAATCATCTGCCTTGAAAAAAAAGCCTTGTTTCAGGGGCTGAAAACCAGAGAATTGCTGCCCATTGCCCGGCTATGCCGTTCAATAACATGCGAGGCAGGGGAAACCATCTTTCGGGAAAACCAAAAAGCCACAGATATTTATCTTTTGTACCAGGGAGAACTTGCTGCTGAATACGGCTTCATTGCAGATCAGACACCTGTGGTTTTTGATCTGCTTTTAACTGAATCTGCAGGTGAGATGCAGTGGATTGATGGTGACGTTCAGCTTTATACGCTCAAGGCAAAAACAGTATCATTCCTTCTGGAAATGGCGGGCAAAGACTTCTGCCGTATCATGGAAGAATTTCCCGTGGTGATGCTTAACCTTTGCCGGATTTACAGCCGACAATTAAGGGTTTATCATCAGATCGTCTCAAAGCACAACCGGATTTCCCATTGATACTAGGGACCAGATATCCGGTCAGATACTGACTGCTGAATTGTCACAGTTTCCATAAGAAGATTTGATATACCTGTCCGCCCCGGGATCGTTTCCCCAGTGCATACGGTCAAAAAAATACCTGAATTGATATTCTCTGCCGGTTTCAAGATCAAGGGTGGCAATAAAATCTCCATTTTTTAAAGACTTCATAGGCGTTTTCGTTTCACTCCAGTTGTTGAATTCACCAACAAAAAAATTCGTTTTGCATCCCGTGCATCTTTTCTGGAAAGCCTGAAGTGTACTTTACAGACGGATTTATTTTTTAAGTACTGCTTTTTAATACTCATTTTTTCTCCTTTGGAATAAAATTTTTCCCATTAAATCCTTCCTCCCACCATCCGTCCAGTATGCTCAATTGCGGATTGCGGGCCAGATTGATCAGATCCTGCAGGAGTCGTTTGCCTGGATCATCTGCAGGGTGGGCACGTGGACACCTTTGGTAACGTAATCAATGGGGACCTTATCTTCGGGAATGCCCGGCCACAGGCTTTGCCACATCTGTAAATGGGGAAACAATGGTTTTTCCATATGTTTTTTTCCATATTTTGTATCTCCTATAATCCAAAATAATCCTTTGATAAAAGAGACAACAGCTGCTATATATTCACCGCTTTTGTATTGATTAAAAATTTATAGTGACGTTTGCAGATATTTGTCAATACAAATAACTTTTTACTATGTTTTTTAAACAATATATACCGTTCAAAACAAAACGTATTGACGGATCTTGTGATACGATCCCGGACGGATTGGACTTGCCTTATGGAAAGACCTGTAAAAAAAGTTTCAACACAATGACCTTTCATTTTTTATCTGTTGTCCTGAGTCTTCTGCTCCTTATCTGGAGCGCGGACCGGTTTGTGGAAGGCAGTGCCATCACTGCACGACATCTGGGAATGCCACCGCTATTAATCGGCATGATTGTTATCGGATTCGGTACCTCAATGCCGGAGATGATGGTCTCCACACTATCTGCCATGGGCGGGAACCCAGGGATTGCGATGGGGAACGCCTATGGGAGCAATATCTGTAATATTGCACTGATACTGGGGGTTACCGCATTAATCAATCCGATTCAAGTCCAGTCCGGGATATTAAAAAAAGAATTGCCCGCTTTAACCTTGGTCACTGTGGTCACTATTTTCCAGTTAATGAACGGCTTTTTAAGCCAGTTTGAGGCCTTTTTCCTCATTTTTGCTTTTATAGGGCTTTTGGGCTGGAGTCTTTTTCAACAGAAATATGCCCCCCAGGACAACTTGGGCCTTGAGGTGGAAAAAAGACTGCAAGCCCCTTCAACCACTCTTAAAAAGGCTGTTTTCTGGCTGGTTCTGGGGCTGGTATTGCTGATCGTAAGCTCCAGAATTCTGGTTTCCGGATCGATTGAGATTGCCAGATTCTTCGGCATCAGTGATCTGATGATTGGCCTGACAATTGTCGCCATCGGAACCTCTCTTCCTTAGCGGGCATCATCCATCATGGCGGCAAGAAAGAACGAGCATGAAATCGCCCTGGGAAATATTATCGGTTCCAATCTTTTCAATACAATGGCCGTTGTTGGGATAGCCGGAATCATACAACCAATGAAAGTTGATCCCGGGATTCTTTCAAGAGATATGCCGATGATGACAGGCCTGACGGTTTCTCTTTTCATCATCTGCTACGGGTTTAAGGGCAGGCCCGGACGTATCAACCGGTTTGAAGGGCTGGCGCTCGTGTTGTCCTATGTCCTGTATATGGGCTGGCTCTTTGCTTCCCAGGGGCACGGTGTTAATTCTGGTTTAACGTAATATAAAGTTACCATTTCCATTGGCTGCGGTTTCTTTCAGAACCATATGGCTGATCTCTTCCAGATCCTGCCGGTTTTCTGCTGAAGCCAGATGGAAGACAGCATCTCCCATGTGAACCAGGGGAAGATTGAGACAGCCGATCACAATGCCTTCAAAAGGGGCCAGCAGTTTTTCTTCATTATCGCCCAGAGGATCTATAATATAGGCCATTACCTGGCTTTCTTTCACAACCGAACCCAATGGTACTGCCGAGTGGATAATACCGCTCCTGTTGGCCCGTACCCAGCTGGTTGTCTGGACAACAACAGACTGATGCGCTTTTTCCCGTGATTTTTTAGGAAGCATACCAAGTGCACGCATCACAGAGACAACGCCTTTAAGACCAACGGCTATGGGCTGCTCATTGAAGCGCAGACTTTCCCCTCCCTCAAAAAGCAACATGGGAATACCTTTTTCTATTACGGCCTCCCGCAGGGAGTTGTCACGCAGACGGGCATTAATAATAACAGGTGCGCCAAAGGCATTGGCCAGTCGCTCCACCTCCGGATCATCCAGAGTAGCCCTTATCTGGGGCAGATTGGTACGGTGATTTGAACCAGTGTGAATATCTATGCCATGGGTGGATTTTTCTACAATCTCGTCCATAAAAATTTTAGCAAGATGGGATGCCAGAGAGCCGGAGTAGCTTCCGGGAAACGACCGGTTCAAGTCCCGCCTGTCCGGCAGATAGCGGGATCGATTAATAAAACCATAGACATTGACAATGGGGATTGCTATGAGTGTGCCTTTGAGGATGTTGAGAAATTTCATTTTGAGCAATTGCCGGACAATTTCAACCCCATTAATTTCATCACCATGGATAGCTGCGCTGACAAAAAGAACAGGCCCGTCTTTCTTACCATGCACCACATGGACAGGCATGCTCATTTGCGTGTGGGTATAAAGCCTGGCAATGGGCAGATCTATGGTAAGTCTTTCTCCCGGCTTTATCTGTATATTACCAATAGTAATTGAATTCCGTTTCGGCATTTAATCTTGTCCTCTGTTTTTAATATTGAAAGAGAATAAAAAATAGTATGACATGCAAGCCTATTTAGTCAACTGATAGCTTTCTTTGACCGTAATAAATTTAAAAATCTCTTGACACCCATAAAAAAAAGTCGTTAACTAAGCTAAAAATTAGGATAATAAAATGAAAAATTCAAAGAACATAAAAAATTACACCTTTAACTGGTGGCGTCAAATACTGAGGATCACCTGCGAGCTATCTTTATGATGATATAAAAAATAAACTGATACAAACACCGTGGGCTGATTCAAAAAGCTCACGGTGTTTTTTTTTGGCCAAAAAAGATCGTGAAAAACTCACGATCTTTTTTTTATACAAAAACAAGTAGGAATAAATAAAAAGGCAAATCCATGTTACTGAATAATTTCCCCAAAAAAGATAAATTCTTAACCCTTACAAAAAAGTACAATATTGTTCCTGTTTGTAGAGAGATCCTTGCCGACACAGAAACCCCTGTTTCCCTTCTTAAAAAGTTCTATAAAAACAAAGCTCCTGTTTTCCTTTTTGAAAGTGTCGAAGGTGGGGAAAGATGGGGGCGGTACAGTTTTCTTGGGACTTCTGCCAGAACCCATGTTCAAATTTTTTCACAGCATGTTGAAATAAAGACAAATGAAACAACAAAAACAATCCCTCATCATGGTGACCCTTTAAACATATTAAAGGATTTTATGACTCAATTTTCTCCTGCCAAAATCCCTGAATTGCCAAGATTTTGGGGCGGGCTTGTTGGATATTTAACCTATGAAATGGTTTCTTTTTTTGAAAACATACCAAACAAATTACCCGAAACCTCCCCTCTTGCGCATTTTATTCTGCCCGATGAGATCATTATTTTCGATAATGTCCAAAATACACTGACCTGCGTGGTAATCGCTTTTTTAGATGACTATGAAGATAAAAGCCCGGCCTTTGACAATGCCGTTACAAAAATTGATGTAATGCTTGAAAAAATTAAAGATGTCATCCCCGTAATTGATGATAATTCTCAAAGCAGCCCATCTCTAACGCCCGTTTATAACGATAATGACTATAGAAAAAATGTAAAAAAAGCCAAAGAGTATATTCTTAGCGGAGACATAATTCAGGCGGTTATATCCCAGCCTTTTACATGTAGCGCCCCAAAGGAACTTACACAGCTTTACCGGGCACAAAGATATATCAATCCATCGCCCTATCTTTTTTTCATGCATTTTAACGAGGTTACCCTTGTAGGATCTTCGCCTGAAGTTATGGTGCGTTTGGAAAATGGTCTGGCAACCGTCAGGCCGATAGCAGGAACAAGGCCAAGAGGGAAAAATGAACAGGAAGACAGAATGCTTGCAGATGAGCTTTTATCTGATGAAAAAGAACGCTCAGAGCATCTTATGCTTGTTGATCTTGGCCGTAACGATCTGGGAAGAGTTGCTGAAACCGGAACTGTCCAGGTGACGGATCTTATGATCGTTGAAAGATACTCCCATGTCATGCACCTTGTTTCAAATATCAATTGTGATCTTTTAAAAGGAAAAGACGTATGGGACCTTATTCGCGCGACATTTCCCGCAGGTACGCTGTCCGGGGCCCCAAAAGTACGGGCAATGGAAATAATCGCTGAACTTGAGAAAGAGCCAAGAGGTCCATATGGCGGTGCAGTAGGCTATATTTCATTTAATGGGAATATGGATCTTGCCATAACCATACGAACAGCAGTTATTGAAGGGGACAAACTTACAATAAGAGCAGGAGCCGGTATTGTGGCAGATTCTGATCCTGAAAAAGAACGGATTGAAACAGTGAATAAAGCAAAAGCCATTGAAAGAGCATTAAACCTCTTAAATCAAAAAGGAGAAAACCCATGATTGCAATGATAGACAATTATGATTCTTTTACATATAATTTGGTTCAATACCTGAGAATGCTTGGCGCCGATGTTCTGGTATTCAGAAACGACGAATTCACAATAGATGATATTGCTTCAAAAAATCCAACAGGCATAGTTATCTCTCCAGGGCCGGGACGGCCTGAGGGTGCAGGCTTAACACTTTCTGTAATTAAAAACTTTTCAGGGGAAAAACCTATTTTAGGCATCTGCTTAGGGCATCAGAGTATTGCAGCAGCATTTGGCGGAAAAATCATACGGGCAAAAAAATTAATGCATGGAAAAACATCAATGATAAATGCGGATGGCAGGCACATCTACACGGGAATTAAAAAACCTTTCCAGGCAATGCGTTACCATTCTTTGGCCGTTTGCCGGGACACCCTTCCGGATTGTTTTGAAATAACCTCACAAACAGATGACGGTGAAATAATGGGGATAAGACATAAAACCCATTCAACACAAGGGATGCAGTTTCATCCGGAATCCATAATGACACCTATTGGGAAAAGATTGCTTAGAAATTTTTTAAAAAGTACGGGGGAAATATAATGTTTCGCGAAAATTTAATCAAACTTATCAAGGGTCAGAACTTAAGTGATTCAGAAATGTCTCAAATGATATTGGATATTTTTTCAGGTGATATTACAGATGCACAAATTGGCGCTTTTATGGCAGCATTAGCTGCAAAGGGTGAAACCTTTGAAGAATTGGCGGGAGCAGCCCGGGCAATGAGGAAAAAAGCTGTAAAAATACAAGTGTCTTCTCCTATTGTTGTGGACACCTGTGGAACGGGCGGAGATGGTTCAAATACATTTAATATTTCAACAACAACAGCGTTTGTCGTGGCCGGCTGTGATGTTATAGTTGCAAAACATGGAAACAGAAGCGTTTCAAGCAAATGCGGAAGTGCGGATGTTCTTGAAGCATTAGGCGTAAAACTCGACCTTGATCCTGAAATTGTAGAGGAAGCCATTGAAGAAGTGGGTATTGGTTTTCTTTTTGCGCCCCAATATCACGGAGCCATGAAATATGCCATTAACGCAAGAAAACAAGTGGGGATAAGAAGTATTTTTAATATGCTGGGCCCTTTAACCAATCCTGCTGCAGCAAATTGCCAGCTCCTTGGCGTTTATGCCCCTGAATTAACAGAAATGTTTGCCCAGGCATTAAATGTGCTCGGCGTTAAAAAGGCCTTTGTTGTTCATGGCCATGATGGTCTGGATGAAATCTCAATCTGTGCGCCAACAAGGATATCAGAACTAAATTGCGGCCAAATCAAAACCTTTGATTTAAACCCTGAAAAATATTTTGAAGAAATAGCTGATCCAGGTGATCTTTCTGGAGGTGATGTTAAGAAAAATGTTGAAATCATCCAAAATATATTGGCCGGAGAAAAAGGCCCTAAACGAAATATTGTACTGCTGAATGCTTCGGCTGCCCTTGTTGCAGCAGAAAAGGCAAATGATTTTTACGAAGGGATAAAACTTGCCGAAGCATCTATAGATACAGGTGCTGCAAAAGATAAACTTGATAGACTCGTTCATTTTACCCGGGAAAATGGATAAATTGGCGGTGTTCTGCCGGACACCAGATAAATGTTAGCTTAAAATGATTCCGGAGCAAAGACATATGGAAAAAGATTTTTTATCAATCATTGTTGATCATAAAAAAAAAGACGTCGCTTTAGCAAAAAAAAATATAAGTGAGAATCAATTAATGAAAAGAGCGGCTCAAAGAGACAAAAAACGTCCTTTTCTTGAAACCCTTAAAAGATATAATGGTATAAATACCGTCAATATTATTGCAGAAATTAAAAGGGCATCCCCCTCAAAAGGAGATATCCGTTTAGGCTTAAATCCTGAAATCCTTGCCCGGGAATACGAACGAGGGGGCGCATGTGCATTATCTGTATTAACAGAAACAAAATATTTCAAAGGCAGTTTTGATGATTTCAAAAAAGCCCGGGTCGCATCATCTCTTCCCATGCTGAGAAAAGATTTCATGATATCATCCTATCAATTCTATGAGTCATGTATTCTTGGTGCTGATGCTGTTCTTCTTATTGCCCGCATTCTAACAAAAACACAGCTTAAGGATTATCTTGATCTTTCCTTTGAACTGAAATTAGATGCCCTGGTTGAAATCAACTCTGAAGAAGACTTAAAATCCGCCAATGATGCCGGTGCAAAACTGATTGGGATTAATAACAGAAACCTAGGTTCCTTTGATACGGATATAAAGACGGCCATGCGCCTTTCTTCCTTTCTTGATGCGGACCAGATTGCTGTCGCTGCAAGTGGCATCACAAAAAAGGAAGATATTATAAAAAACCAATCCTTCGGCATTTATAATTTTCTCATTGGAGAGAGCCTGGTAAGAGCCGATAATACCGTCGATTTTTTAAAATCACTCTGCTCTTTATAGTTAAAATAAAGGGGAAACTTTATGCATGCAACTATTATAAAAAATTCATCACACACACCACAGGTTAAAATATGTGGCCTTACAAGAGTTGATGAAGCGATACAATGTGCTGAACTTGGAGCGGATGCCATTGGATTGGTATTTTTTGAAAAAAGCGCGAGAAATGTCACCATAAAACAGGCAAAAGAAATCAGTTTAAGCCTGCCAAAGAATATTTCAACCGTTGGTGTTTTTGTAAATGAACCATTGGAATATATCATGGAACGGGCGGAAAAATGCTCTTTAAATGCGGTTCAGCTTCATGGCATGGAACGGCCGGATCTTGTAAACCGGCTTATCGAACAGGGCCTTATTGTAATAAAATGCCTTTACCTTGACAGCGAACCATTCCTTAAAGACGTTTCAGAATATAATGCCACGGGTTATCTTGTTGAATGTGCAAAAGGTATTTTACCGGGAGGAAACTCGCTTTCATGGAATTGGGCAAGGGCCAAAGATTTTGGTATAAAGCATCCTTTTATACTTGCCGGCGGGCTTAGTCCTGAAAATATATCCAGGGCAATATATACGAGCCTGCCCGATGCAGTTGATATAAGTTCAGGGGTTGAAAAAGCGCC
>JAHJDU010000428.1 GCA_018812385.1 Pseudomonadota bacterium | reverse complement strand
GGAATCCAGGGTTTGCCGGATAAAGCGCTCCGCATTCAACGTCATTGTAATAATGGTAACAACAGGCTGGATATCTGGTTTTTTATTCACATTATTCCAAGCAGATATTAACAATCATCCCGGTCTAAAAAGACGGCAGACCGCTTTTGCCATTTTGGCAAGCGGGTCTGGGCTGCCTTGTAGGTCTCAGGCAGGCCTATATCAAGGAAAAAACCACTGTAAATCCGGCCGCCAAGTCTGCCCGACTCAACGAGGCGGGGAAACATGTCTTGCTCAATACATCATATAGATGGAAGTTTAATCAAAAATAAAATTGGCGAAAGTGTTGTTAATAGTAATTATAAGGATCACAAAGAAGCTGACCAAAGGAAGCTGAAGGTTCTGAAAGAGATATAGGCTGTATATCGCCAGAACAGGTAACACCCAAATAAATACAAATAAAAGAAGTGTATAGACCGAATCATATCAACTCTTTCAAGTCAGGAACCGGCGTAGTTGCCTCGCAGTGGAGTATCTTTCGGACCCTTATGTTATGTGCATTTTCAAGCTTCTCACGTTCAACCTTGGAGATTTGAGCATTGGAGACAATGACAAATCTCTCAACAACATTTTTAGTTTCCTGCTGACTAAATAGTGCTATTATTTGTTTATATTCAAGCCTTTCATCTCGTGTGTAACGCAGTTGTTCAAACGCCTTTGAAATATCTGTTTGACCTGTTCTCCAACAGCAGGAGTAAGCTTTACTGATTTTCCCTGCTCCCGAATGGTGTGCTGATTCACGCACAATTGCTGACTATTATTGAACTGTCGGCAAACGCAATGAGAATTTCTCCCCAAATCAATCACGTTTGGCCTCCCATTCAATATCTCGCATCTTATCATACAACATATTGATTTCATTAAAATGGGTGATAAGTTTGTCGTCTATGAGCCCGAGCTCATGGTTCATGATGTCGCTTAGTTGGTCATCTTTCAGAAGGTAAGCACCTGCCTGGTGCGGAGACAACGGCTCAATATTCTCTATTACCCGATTGGCAATTGGCAGCCCCTTGATTTTTTCTCTTTTAAGATGATTGTTAACAGATTCAACCACGTATGGACTGTGTGTCGTCAAAATAAATTGCGTGTTGGGAAATGTCCGGATCAGGTCTCCGATGACTCTTTGCTGCCAGCTTGGATGAAGATGCAGATCAATCTCATCAACCATGACAATGGCTTCGCTTTCAAGGGGATTGTCATGTTCGGGATTGGCCATGGCCATCCTGGAGCTTAAATCCAATATCAGGCCAAGCATGGTTTTGTAACCGTCGCTTAACTGATCAAGGCTGAAAGAGTGCCCATTCTTCTTAATCATGAAGCGCAACGGATTGACTTCAATGTGCGGCTCAGTCAAATCAGGAAAGACTTTTGCCAGAGCAGTCCTGGCCACGTCGAGTTCCTTAAGTGTCAAGTCAAAGCTCTTCTTGTCTTTTTGCAACCGACCCTCTTCATTTTCCTTATTGTAAAACCAGATAAATGCGGATCGAAACCGGCTGACTGCGTCCAGAGAGCCTGCAAGGGAGTCAAATCTGGATTGTTTCTTCTGAAAACCCCTGCGGTGCAATGGAATATCCAAAATTGCTCTGCTCACACCGTAATATGCAAAAAAGGGAAGTTCAAAACTATCCTGATTGTTATGCGGATCAATCACATCGGCGTTCAGGAAGGTTGTCAGTGCTTTTTTGCCTTTGGCAGGAGGCGGTAAACTTGCCGTGAATTCGCTCTTGTCTCTTTTCCGGGTCACGTCCCACCTGATCCCATCTGAGGTTTCCAGAGCCACTCTTGTATACGGTGCATCCTGATTACGAACCCGTCGAAGATCTTTCTTCTTGAACGAAATTCCGGAAATGCCGGGCAAATGTGTTGCAATAACCCCAAGTCCGATGCTCAGGGCATCCAGAACAGCGGATTTGCCACTGCCATTGTTGCCGATGAACAGATTGACCCTGCTTTGCAAGTCAAGGTTCAGTCGTTCAAAACACCGGAAATTATCAAGCGAGATGTTCTTAATCTTCATGGCAACCTCCTAAAAATAAAGCCAATAGACGCAAATGGTGATGGTATTTTATACTGCGAAAGCCGATACCAATATCTTTTATGAATCAACCGACGGGTAATTTCAGCGACAGCTGCCATGGCACTGATGTCGATTCTTTCGCAAATTTTTTCATGGTGCCGATATCACCCCAGGCACCTATATACAACTGTAGGTCGGGCGGTGAAAAAGCATGGAAAATCGATGCATGATTGCAAGACCTGACCCCCATCCCTACCCATCCCTACCCATCCCTACTATTCATTTTATGCAAACAATAACCG
>JAHJDU010000427.1 GCA_018812385.1 Pseudomonadota bacterium | reverse complement strand
CAAAAAACCCGACCTGATCTTTTTTGATCCACCTTATTTTAAAAAAATGGCAGAACATTACATGAAAGGCAGTATTTCAGATTTTTCAAAGGCCAAATATTTAAAATTCTTTAAAGCTCTTTTTTCTCTCATGAAAGAACATTCAAAACCGTCAACCCGTATTGCATTTCTTAATGCAGACTTCAGAGACTTCCAGGGGATTCCGGCTTTTGATGAAAATTCTGAAAACGCCATCCTACTTTTAGAATATGCGAAACTGCTTGAAAAATGTGGATGGAAAGTCACGCATTTAATAGACTGTCCTTTGTCGACGGAAAGGTTTTCTGGAAATATGGTAAGCCATATGCAGAAAAAAAGAAGCCTTGGCATTATCAGAAGATCTTTGATCATAGGGAAACTAAAATCCACATAAATTCTTCATCTTTCAAACTATAGTTTGGCATTGGTAAGTTCCCCTTCAAAAATACAGTTCTGAATCTGGATAAGATATTTTTTCAATAATTTAAATATACAGTTTGAACCATTCCCAACCAAGCGTATTGTTTCCATTGATGAAATAGAAAAACTTACGGGAATTGTTTTTTTCCAGGGATTGTGCATGATAATCCAACAAAAGCATATGTTCCTTTGACAACCGGTAATATGAAGTGATGTAGATTCTTGATAAAGGTTTCACACAGAGATCTTTCCGACTATCAGGTGCGGTTAATAAAGGGAACTTAAGGATACTATTTGAATGGTTGAATATTTGAAAAGTTATGAATTGTTGCAAGTAGTTTTGAGTTTTCGGCTTGCAATAAAAATTGAAAATTATTAATTTGCTCTATATACTCTTCTGTGATATTTGATTTACAAATAAAAATGGTTACTTTGCTTTTAAATAGTCCAAAGCAAAAAAGGGGAAAAACTATAAAATGAATCACAATATAGACTTTGTTGACTGTAACATAGTTATTATTGCCGCTACCTTCAACGTAAATATATTAAATACAGTTTGGTTATATAAAAATAAAATTTTTACGGAAAAAGAATTGCAAGGGGCGACTTGTTTACCCGTGATTGTTGAAGCACAATCCGATGACTTTCGATTACATATTATTCCTGATCGATTGCAATTTTCAATAAACACTAAATATAAAAATGCCAAAGAATTACTATTATCAAAAATTGGTCGGCTTGTTAAACTTTTACCCCACACTCCATTTACAGCAGCCGGGTTAAATTTTACATATCATGTAACTCCATCGGATAAAGATATCTATAAATTAACCCGATCATTATTTTGTAATGAACAATCGAAATTATTTACTGATCTTGAGGAAGAAAATGTGCGGTTTGGTGGGTATTTTAGCAAGGATCTCTTAGGGACAAGATTTAGACTTGATGCAAAACCTATTTCCGTAGTGATGCAGAATAAAAAAAAAGAAATGCTTCAGCTCGCTTATAATTTTAATGTTAGCCTTAATCAAGAAGATGATCATAATACTGTTATTGGTTTATTTGATAAATGGGATGAAGCAAAACGTATCTGCCAAGAATTAACGAATAAAATAAATTCAAAGGATTGAAATGATCGGAACAGCAACAAATAGTGCAACTGATATCACTTTTCTTTCTGACAGGAAATATAAACATAAAGAGGCAGACACTACATCAACTCCAGTGATTGCTGAAGAAGGAGTTGCAACAAGTATAGAATTGGAAAAGTTGATTCCTCATATTGCTACTTATATCGAACAATATAATTCTGTTGAATCTAAAAAAAATGAGGCAACCATAATCAAATTAAATATGTTAGAAACAAAGCGATTGCGCAATCCTTTAGATGTGATAATCGAGGAAGATGACGAAGGGTTTATTGCAAGAGCTGTTGACTTTTCTTTATTTGGTTGTGGTGATGATAGAATTGAGGCTATAGATGCTCTTAAATTTGAAATTGAATCTCTATATTTTGATCTGATAGAAGATGACAATTTTACTGAAGAGTGGCTAAGTATAAAAAATTTTCTAAAAGAATTGATTATTGACTCCTAATCATGAAAAATGCCCAATTTAATGTAAGAGATGTTAAAAAAGTAGGGGAAAATAAACTGCACATTGAATTTAAAAGTGGAAAAGAATTTAACGGCTGGTTCAAGCTAAACGGTGTAAAAGCAAAACGAATAACAGTTCCAAAAGGCCGAAAAAGTATTCCGAGAAAGACATATACATCAATGGCTAGACAGCTAGGCTTATCAATTTCAGACTTTGATCAATTGTTGGAATGCCCTTTGACAAAAGCAAAATATGAAAAAATCATATCCAAATGAATCACTTCCCCAAATCAAACTCTTTTATCTTAGAAAAATATTAAAAGCCATTCTTTCAAATTAAACTTTTTTTATATCAAGTTTAATGCCTTGATCACACTCAAGTATTATTATCCAAAGGTGGAATATTCAAAAGGCTGAATAGTAAAAGATACCAGGACAATACATCACTAAAATTCTGATGAAAAATTCTTAAGATCAGTT
>JAHJDU010000426.1 GCA_018812385.1 Pseudomonadota bacterium | reverse complement strand
CGTCTTCTTGATGCCAGATTAGTTGCTCTTTCATAGTCTGGACTTTTCTTAAACAAGACCCCTAAAAATGGAAGTTTGTCTTTAACAAGATCCTTTGCCCTGAAATCAGGATCTGTAATCAATGCCCTGATCCAGTTTATCAATTCCCTTGTAGCCGGTTTTTTCTCAATGGAATCAATTTCCCGCATATTATAAAATGCATCGATTGCATTTTTTGCAAGCGTCTCATCAAGGTTTTCAAAATGAACCCCTATGATTTTTCTCATCATTTTGGGGTCAGGAAAGGCAATGTGATGAAAATTACACCTGCCTAAAAAGGGATCGGAAAGGTCTTTTTTTGCATTGGAGGTTATAATGATAACCGGCCTGTGTATAGCTTTTATGGTTTTGTCTGTTTCAATGATATCAAACTGCATCTGGTCAAGGACATCCAGCATATCATCCTGGAAATCTGTGTCAGCTTTGTCTATTTCATCGATCAGCAATACAGTTCTTTTGTCTGCACAAAAGGCCTGACCGATCTTGCCCATTTTTATATATTCATCAATATTGCTGACATCTCTTTTGGAATCACCAAACCGGGAATCATTCAAACGGGTAAGGGTATCATATTGATATAATGCTTCAATCAGCTTCATGCTGGATTTTACATTCAGAACAATTAAGGGCATATTCAAATTTTCTGTAATGGCATGGGCCAGCATGGTTTTGCCGGTTCCCGGCTCTCCTTTGAGAAGCAGAGGCATCTCCAGTTTCATTGATATGTTAACAATTGAGGCAAGTTCCTGATCAAGGACATATTTTTTTGCACCCTGAAATTCAGTTTTCGGTTCCTGATACATAAAGCATCTCCATATAGTTGAATTAAGTTTTTAAAATAAATTTAAGTGATAATAATAATCACAAAATAGCGGTCCACAAGTTTTTTTTAAACCCTAACGACTAAAAAAGGATACAACAAAAATGTAATTTTAAAACTCCATATAGAAATTCTAAAAGATTGACACTTTACAGACTTAGTGTTAATATTTTTTTATTTGATTTAATAATAACATGAAGCGAATAGGAGTATGCTATGATGGGACTAGGGATGCCGGAATTGATAATTATTCTTGTAATTATCCTTATTATATTCGGCGCAGGAAAACTTCCTGAAATCGGTGCCGGTTTAGGCAAAGGAATTAAAAATTTCAAAAAAGCCACCAGCGAGCCTAAGATCGTGGACAAAGAAGACGAGCCTGAAAAAATTGAAAAAGACTGAAAAAAAATAATTATTTTATCATACATTGCAGCCGCCTTTGGATAGAAGACTGGCTGCAACAACCCTTTCCTATTCGTTCCTACCTTTATAATTATTGAATCATCCATCCTGATTTTTGATACCCGTTTGCCAAGTTACAAAAACGAAATTTATTTTATGTATTTTATAACATTTTTGTGATAACATTTTTGTATTCGGTTGTTTTTATCCTATATTTTTGGCAACAAATGATGAAGGCCAGGCCAGGCTTGCTCTGGCACGCCCATTGCTTATATTCTTAAACCAAAAAGTAATAATAAAACCATGGATAAAAAAAATACAGACATATTCATCAAAAAACGAGAGACACTGATAGGGCAATTCCTTAGTGGGGATGAACCTGAGTTTCTTGAAAAACACGCATTTGTTCTGGATGAATACTTTTTTACAGTGTTTGAAAAAAGTATTACTGCAAGGAAAATGACGATGGCAGGAACCCCCTTTGCAATCATTGCTTTGGGAGGGTATGGCAGAAAAGAACATTGTATTCATTCTGATATCGACCTTTTAATCTTGTTTGAAAAAATAGTTCCCCCTGAAGTAGAAGCCTTTTTACAGGAATTGCTTTACCCTCTGTGGGATGCCAGGTTTGAAGTCGGATATGCGGTTAGAAATGTCAATGAGTGTCTTGAAATGGCCTTTGACCGGTTTGATATTTTAACCACCATACTGGATGCCAGATTTATTTGTGGCGCATCATTGATTTACACTGGGTTTATGGAAAAATTCAGATCAGATCTGGCTGCCAAACACTTGAAACATACCCTGAACTATCTGTACGAGCATGGTGAAAAAAGACATTTTGACTTTGGTGACTCAACCTATCTCATTGCCCCGGATTTAAAGTCTGGATTCGGTGGGCTTAGGGATTATCATACCCTTTTATGGTATGCAAAAATAAAATCCGGCATTAAAACAAGAAGAGACCTGGAATATTATGGATTCCTTTCCCATTTTGAATATTTATCTCTGACAGAGTCTTTAACCGATATTTGGAAAATTAGAAATTTTCTGCATTCCATCACAAAAAGAAAATGCGATACCCTTTATTTTGAATATCAGACTGAACTGGCCGTCCTTTTGGGTTACCGCTCCAAAAACCGCCAGCCCGATGTTGAACGCTTTTTAGGCGACCTCCATAAACGAATGGATTTTTTAAAACAAATTAACCAGATTGCCTTTGAAGATATCCTTGGAAATACCCGAATTGGAAAAGTAACCACTGAATCTATCCCCACAAAAACAGACGGGCTTGTGATTAAAAACAGAAGACTTCATTTTATCAACACAGTGGTTATTTTGCAAAAACCAGATCTTTTATTAAAGATTTTTCTTGAAAGCGGACTTAGAAAAATACCTTTATCCATTGAAGCCAGAAGAATTGTCAGTGAATTCTTACATCTTGTGGATGATGAAATTAAAAATAACATTGACTGCATTAAAATATTTAAGAAAATCATGTCCCTATCCTATTGGGAATTCAATGTCCTGAACGTTATGCTGGCAACCGGCATCCTGGAAAAATTAATCCCGGAATTTTCCGCCATTGTGAGCAAGATTCAATATAACCATTATCATTTGTTTCCAGTGGATAAACACTCCATTAGATGCGTTCAGATCATTAACAGCTTTAAAGACTATAGGGGATCGGCCACAAAATCCCTTTATTATTCTGTTTTCAAGGAAATCAGAAATAAAAACCTTCTGTTTTTTACAGCCCTGCTCCATGATATCGGTAAATCAGATCCGGCAAAAGAACATTCAAAAACGGGCGCAAAGATAGCAAAACCCATTTTTGAAAGGTTCGGGTTTAATTCAACAGAAGTCAAAGATGCTGTTTTTTTAATTGAAAACCATCTCATCCTTATAAAAACGGCTACCCGAAGGGATATATCAGACGAAGAAACCGCTGTATACATGGCCCATAAAATAGGCAAAATCAGATTATTAAGGATGCTCTATCTCTTGACCGTGGCAGATTCCCAGGCAACAGGGCCCAAGGCCTGGAATGAGTGGACTGAAAATCTTTTAAAAGATCTTTTTTTAAAAACCATGGGCGTTTTTAAAAAAGGAGAGCTGGCATCTAAAAAAATCCAGCGGCTCATCGATAAAAGGAAAAAAAATGTTCTGGAGCTGTTGAAAGAAAGGTGGCCTGAGGATGAAATAAACAAGCAGCTAGAATCCATGCCCCAAAGATATCTGGCCCATGTCCCGGCGCAAAGCATTGTCAGCCACATAAATCTTTACACAAATCTTAAGGGTAAAGATTTTATCTGGCAGATATCAAAGGAGAACGACTCGGATATTCGTACAGTATCCATTTGCGGAAAGGACAAGCCAGGGTTTTATTCAAAAATTGCAGGGGTTTTTTTTCTAAATAATTTAGATATTATTGCTTCCCAGGCCTACTCTTTTGGGGAAGAACATGTGATGGATATTTTCAAGGTCAAGCCACCTAAAGACAGAATTTTTGAAAAAGAAAAATGGGAAAAAGCGCAAAAAGATCTTGTCCATGCCATTAACGACGATCATTTTCTGGATAATGCTCTGGATAAAATACCAAAGGAAATACAGGTCTCATCCGGTAAAAATCCCAAACCCAATACCGTCCGGATAGATAATGAAATATCCAGTTTTTTTACCATCATTGAAGTATTTACCTATGACTTTCCCGGGCTTTTATTTTCCATTACCAATGCATTGTACAGAAGTCATACAAATGTCGATGTGGCCATGGTCGCTACAAAAGTGGACCAGGTAGTGGATGTGTTTTATGTTAAAAGCCTTGAAAATGGTGCAAAAATTGAAAGCGAACAAGAACTGGCACTGATAAAAAAAGCAATTTTAGAAAGTCTTCCACATATTACAGCAAAGGAGATGAATAATGAAAAAAGTTGAAGCAATCATAAAACCATTCAAACTTGATGATGTAAAAGAAGCCTTAAGTGAGATTGGAATCTATGGCATGACTGTTACTGAAGTTAACGGTTATGGCCGGCAAAAAGGGCACAAGGAAATTTACAGGGGTGCAGAATATGTTGTGGACTTTGTACCCAAAATAAAAGTTGAAATCGTTGTCAGCGATGAAAGACTTGACGAAGCGGTTGAAACTATCAGAAATGCTGCAAACAGCGGAAAAATCGGAGATGGAAAAATTTTTGTATCACATGTTGAACAGGTCATCCGGGTAAGAACCGGTGAAACTGGAATAGAAGCACTTTAATATATATTATAATCCTATAAAAAAGGAATAAAAAATGACACCCAAAGATGTAATTGCAATGATCAAAGAAAATAATGTAAAAGTTGTTGATATTCGGTACATGGATTTTATCGGCACATGGCAGCATTTTTCAGTCCCGATTTGTGAGTTTGGAGAAACCGCATTTGAAGACGGGTTTGGATTTGACGGATCAAGCATGAGGGCATGGCAGAACATTGATAATTCTGATATGCTTGTTATCCCTGAAGCCGGAACTGCTAAAATTGATCCTTTTTTCAAAGTTCCAACCCTGGCCATTATCGGAAATATCCATGACCCCATCACCATGGAAGCCTATAGCCGTGACCCAAGAGGTATTGCTAAAAAAGTTGAGCAATATATAAAAAGCACGGGTCTTGGAGATACCATCTATGTCGGACCTGAACCTGAATTTTTCATCTTCAGCAATATCCGGTATTCTTCAGAACCTAATGCATCTTTTTTCGAGATTGATTCTGACGAAGCACATTGGAACTCTGGTGCAGATGAAATGCCTAACCTTGGATACAAAATTCGACCGAAACAAGGATATTTCCCACTTCCTCCCAATGACAAATACCAGGATATGAGGACAGAGATGATGCTGACATTGGAAGACCTCGGGATTGCCATGGAATGCCAGCATCATGAAGTTGGCGCAGCTGGGCAGTCTGAAATCGATCTTCGATTTGATTCCCTGTTAAAAATGGGAGACAGCCTTGCATGGTTTAAATATGTCCTTAAAAATGTTGCTGCTAAATATAATCATACCGTAACATTCATGCCTAAACCATTGTATGGTGACAATGGAAGCGGCATGCACACCCATATGAGTTTCTGGAAAGATGGGGTTCCCTTATTTGCCGGTAATAAATATGCCGGTATGTCCCAGGATGCCCTTTACGCCATCGGCGGCATCATGAAGCATTGCAAAGCCCTTTGTGCCATCACAAATCCCACTACCAACTCCTACAAAAGATTGGTTCCTGGCTTTGAGGCGCCGATTAATCTTGCTTATTCAAGCCGGAACAGAAGTGCTGCCATCCGTCTGCCCATGTATTCAGGATCACCCAAAGCCAAGCGGATTGAATTCCGGACTCCTGATCCCTCATGCAACGGATACATGGCTTTTGCAGCCATTGCAATGGCCATGATTGACGGTATTCAAAATAAAATTGATCCGGGTGATCCAATGGATAAAAATATTTATGATCTTCCACCGGAAGAACTGGCTGAAATGGAATCTGCTCCCGGCTCTTTGGAAGAAGCATTGAACGCCCTGAAAGAAGACCATGACTTTCTGCTGAGAGGGGATGTATTTACAAAAGATGTGATCGAATACTGGATTGCTTATAAAATGAAAAATGAAGTAGATCCGGTCAGAAGTCGTCCTCATCCCCATGAATTTTATCTTTACTACGACATTTAACCCCTGCTAAAATATCCATGATGAAAAACATCCGGTCATTGAAATTATTGGTGACCGGGTGTTTTCTTAAAAGCCCCCGGTGTGATTATTTCTCTTTTAATTTTTTTAATGCAATCTGAAAAAAAATAGGCTATAAGAATAAAAAAATTGTAAACCTATTGGTATTTTTACAATTTTGCGATATTTTGTCCAGAGCTGAAAAATAAAAAGGGGGCAGGCAAAAAATCATGGAAATGAAGTTGTCATCATCACACATCCGGCTTAAGATTTTTTTGATTTTTACCATTTTTTTAATCCTGTCTTCTCCTCTATCAGGCCAGGAAGCCGTGAAAGGCAATGAGTTTGATAAACTAATCCAGCGACTTATCCATGATGGATTTGAAAAAGAAACAATAGAACCGCTATTTTCTAATAAAAGTGTTTTTTTTACTCCCAAAGGTGTTTCCTCTTTTTTTATCCATACTGAGTCAAGCCTTAACTATGACCAGTTCACATCAGAAAAATCGATTGCTGATGCACTTAAATATATAGATACGTATAAGGATGAACTTAACCAGGCACAAAAAATATATGGTGTTGATAAAACCATTATCACTGCAATTTTGCTTGTTGAAACACGGCTTGGAACATACCTTGGCCCACACATAGTTATTAACACCCTTTCCACCATGGCTGCTTTGACAGATGAAGCATTGAGAGAACAGATCTGGGAAGCCATCCCTGACAAGAAAAAACCGAATAAAGATACTTTTATAAAAAAAGTTGAGAGTCGATCAGAATGGGGATATAAAGAACTCAAAGCGCTCATCAAATATACAAAACAAGAGGGCCTTGCCCCTGAAACCCTCAAAGGGTCATATGCAGGCGCCATGGGGATTCCTCAATTCATGCCTTCTAATGCTCTCACGCTTGCCAAAGATGGGAATAATGATGGCAAAATAGATCTTTTTACCCATGCAGATGCTATTTCCAGTGTGGCCAACTACCTGAAACATCATGGCTGGAAACCGGGAATTGCAAGGCAAAAACAGCATGAGGTCCTGTTTCGATACAATCACAGCAACTATTATGTGGACACGCTGTTAAAAATTTCAGACAAGTTAAAGGGGTAAGGCTTCCTGTATGGACCAAACCATTTTATATGTCCTGCTTGTTTCAGCCATCTCCTTTGGCCTGACCATGCTGGCCTTAACCGATATCATCCTTAAGGATTTCGGATCAACAAAAGCTAAAATCATCTGGCACTTTATTGCCATTGTTCCCATCATAGGCTGGCTGATCTATCTTATCTTTGGTTCTAAAAAAGGGCAAAGAAACAAGCCTGCATAAGGCGCATTTTGTTTGACAATCTACAAGCTTTAATATAAGTATAGGTACTTTTTTAAGGTCCCATCGTCTAGCGGTTAGGACGCTGGCCTCT
>JAHJDU010000425.1 GCA_018812385.1 Pseudomonadota bacterium | reverse complement strand
TGCTGAGCATCTCCGCAACCCTGAAGAAATGGCTGCTTATCTTGAAGATTGCCTTGAAGAAGCAAATGGTGATGCAACATTCATAGCAAAAGCTCTTGGCGACATTGCACGCGCTAAAGGTATGTCTCAAGTTGCACGGGATTCTGGATTATCCAGAGAAAGTCTTTACAAGGCGCTGTCAGGTGACAGAAATCCAAATTTCGATACTATCCTTAAAGTCATTGCTGCACTTGGCTTAAAACTCCATGCAGAAGCAGTTCATTCTCATACTTCCAAAAAAATTGCAGGCCAACTCGATCCACTTTGACTGTACTCCTCAAAGAACAACTCATTCTTTCAGCATCGACTAATTGAAAAAAACAAGTTCTTTTCAAGTTCTCTAATATGGGTTAAAACCATATATATTGTTGATCTGAAAAATAAATGAAAAAGAGGGAGTAAGGTATTGAATCCAACTGATATTAATGATCCTGAATATTTTCATGGAGTGATTGACTGCCAGCTTGCATGTCCGGCACACACCCCTGTACCGGAATACATACGGCTGATCGCTGAAAAAAAGTATGCGGATGCCTATATGATCAACTGGGAATCAAATGTTTTCCCGGGTATCCTGGGCAGGATATGCGACAGGCCCTGTGAGCCGGCCTGCCGGAGAGGCCGGGTGGAGAAAAAGGCTGTTGCCATCTGCCGTCTGAAACGGGTGTGTGCTGACAATAAAGGGGATGTGCCTGGTCTCATGCCTGGCCGTCTGCCTGGCGTTTCAAAGAAAAAAAATGGAAAAAAAATAGCGCTTATCGGCGGCGGACCAGCCTCTCTCACCGTGGCCCGGGACCTTTTGCCGATGGGATACCAGATTGATCTCTATGATGATCAGGCCTCAGCCGGCGGTTTCGTCAGAAGTCAGGTGCCGTCTTTTCGGCTGCCTGAAAAAGTTCTGAATGAAGAGGTCAACGCCATTCTGAATATGGGGGTGACCACCCATTTAAAGACCTATATCTCAAGCCTGAAGGAATTCCTCACCCGGGGGTACGATGCCATTTTCATCGGTACGGGTGCTCCAAGGGGCAGAGATCTTGACCTGCCGGGCAGACAGGCCGGAAAACAGTTTATTCACATCGGTATCCAATGGCTTGCCAGTGTTCAGTATGGGCACATCAAAAAATCAAAAAAGATCACACTGGTTATTGGCGGCGGTAATACGGCCATGGATTGCTGCAGGACTGCCCGGCGGCTTGGCGGCAAAGAGGTAAAGGTCATTATCCGGGGAGCCCGTGAAAACATGAAAGCCTCCCCCTGGGAGATTGAAGATGCCATAAGGGAGGATATCCCGATTCTGGAAAACCTTAGCCCCATCGAATTTGTCATGGAAAATGACCGGTTGAAAGGAACGATGTTTCAGCGCCTTCAACCGGGCAGTTATGGTGATCAGGAAACGGTTTTCATTCCCTGCGACGAGGTATTGCTCGCCGTAGGTCAGCAAAATGCCTTCCCCTGGATTGAAAAGGATACGGGCCTGGTTTTTGATGATGCCGGACGTCCCCGGGTAAATAAAATGACCTTTCAATCGGATCTGGCACATGTTTTTTTTGGCGGCGATGCCGCGTTCGGGCCCAAAAACGTTATTACGGCCGTGGCACACGGCCATGAGGCAGCTATCTCCATTGATCTTTTTTGCAATGGCAGGGACCTGGCTCAAAGGCCTTTTCCGTTTACAACCCTTGCCGGCCAGAAAATGGGGCTTCGCGACTGGATATATAATAGCGCCGTGTCCGGTGAAGAACGGCAGAATGTTCCCATGGCGCCAAAGGTGAAGTCCATTAAGGACCGGCTGATGGAAGTCGAACTCGGGTTTAACCCAAAGATCGGTCTCAAGGAATCCCTTCGCTGTCTGAACTGCGATGTTCAAACCGTTTTTAATTACAAAGAATGTATTGAATGCGATGCCTGTGTGGATATCTGCCCCACCACCTGTATTAATTTTCTTAAAAACGGCCAGGAGGAAGATCTCAGATCACGGCTGTCAATGCCGGCGAAAAATAAGTACCAGCCGCTCTATGTGTCGGATTTACTTCCCACGGGAAGGGTGATGGTCAAGGATGAGGATGTCTGCCTTCATTGCGGACTCTGCGCGGAAAAGTGCCCGACAGCAGCCTGGGACATGCAGAAGTTCACCTATAACCCGCCAAAAGCAGGGCAACGATGAAAAAACTGAACTCTATAAATGATTTTGTGATCCGGTTTGCCAATGTAAATGGTTCCGGCTCGGCCAGCGCCAACAACCTGTTTGCTAAAGCCGTCTTCCGGCTGGGCATTCCCGTCAGTCCTAAAAATATTTTTCCGTCCAATATACAGGGCCTGCCGACCTGGTACGAAGTCCGGGTCTGCGAAAAAGGGTATCTGGGCCGAAGAGGCGGGTATGATTTTATCGTTGCCGTTAACGGACAGACCCTGAAAAAAGATTATGAGGATCTTGGGTCCGGCGGGTATTTTTTTTATGATTCCACCAGATCCCTGACCCAAGATTACACGCGCAAAGATATCACATTGATCGGTATACCATTAACCGACATCTGTAACCGGGAAATCGAAAATCCCAAGCTCCGGCCATATTCTGATCGACGGCAATAGCGCAACAGCCCTGGGGGCTTTGTATGGCGGTGCAACCGTTGCCGGATGGTACCCCATCACCCCGTCCACTTCCGTGATCGAGTCCTTTGACAAGTTTACACGTCAATACCGGATGGATGAATCAGGGAAAAGAAAGGCCGCCATTATTCAGGCTGAAGATGAATTGTCCGCCATGGGAATTGCTCTGGGAGCCGCCTGGAACGGTGCCCGGGCCTTTACTGCCACATCCGGTCCAGGTGTATCCCTCATGACCGAACTGCTCGGCCTGGCGTATTTTTCTGAGATACCCGTTGTACTGATTAATGTCCAGAGGGCCGGGCCCAGTACGGGAATGCCCACTCGCACGCAGCAGTCGGATGTCCTTGCCTGTGCCTATGCGTCCCACGGTGACACCAGACATGTCCTGCTTTTCCCCTGTGACCCAAAAGAATGCTTTGAAATGACGGCAAAAAGCTTTGACCTTGCGGACAGACTCCAGACACCCGTGATTGTCATGAGCGATCTGGATCTTGGCATGAATGATCACGTCTGCATGCCCATGGAATGGGATGATGCCCGTAAATATGACCGGGGGAAGGTCCTTGACAGGGCCGCCCTGTTTTCCGCCGCCCCCATCTTCCGAAAAATGATCTCGGGTATACTCGCCGCGATTATGAAGGCCTGGATTCCACCCTCTGTGCCGGATGCGGCCATGATTCCATTACCAATGCCATCATCCAGGCCTGTTTTGAGCTGTCCATCGAACCACACAGGGTAGCCAAAATGTCCGGTATCGGTTGTTCCTCCAAATCACCGGCATATTTTCTTGGAAAATCGCATGGGATCAATGCGGTCCATGGCCGGATGCCTTCTGTTGCCACGGGGGCCAATATGGCCAACAAAGATCTGCTGTATATCGGCGTTTCCGGGGATGGCGACACCGCCTCCATCGGTATGGGACAATTCGTCCACATTATCCGGCGAAATGTGAATATGGTTTATATCGTTATGAACAATGGTTGTTACGGCCTCACCAAAGGGCAGGATTCAGCAACTGCGGACAAGGGTTCATCCAGCAGGAAAGGAAGGCCAAACCCATTTGAAGCCATTGATTTGTGCGAAACTGCGGTTCAGATGGGGGCCGGTTTTGTGGCCAGGGGATTTTCCGGTGACAAAGAACAGCTTGTGCCTCTGTTAAAAGCGGCCATGGGGCATAGAGGCTTTGCCCTTCTTGATGTGATCTCCCCCTGTGTAACCTTTAACAATACCCCTGCATCCACTAAGAGTTATCATTGGGCTCGTGACCATATGGAGGCAACGGCCACGTTTGATGTGACCCAAAGACTGTCTTCCCTTGAAGCTATGGAACATTACCGTGAAAAAGGACAGATCCTCACGGGAATCCTTCACATCAACGAAAC
>JAHJDU010000038.1 GCA_018812385.1 Pseudomonadota bacterium | reverse complement strand
CGTTCCCTGGATACCGATGTTGCATTGTTTCATGGAAACGGCTCTGTCAAAGATCGTTTCAATACCGAGCTCATGGGAACGCGTAATCATCTGTTGAGTTGCACCACAAATAGATGCTTCTATTGGATCAGCCAGTTTTGTTTCTTTGACTGTCTTTTCTTTCTTTTCTACCATTAGAGGTTCCTCCTCTTGATTATATATAAAGGATTGTGCGACCGATTAATTAAAGGCTGCACAATTTGTCACAATTAACTTGCTCTTTTATGAATCCTGTCAAGATTATCAATAAGTCTTTCAAGCATTCCTTTATTGATTTTGGCAGGAGTCTTTTTAATGCCGTCCTTAGGAGCAGTAGCTCTTGCTGCAGCCGCTTTTTCTTTTTCAGCATTACGTTTTTCTTTCAATGCCTGTTCTTCAGCATCACGTTTGCTGGCAGCATCTGCTTGAGCTTTCTCTTCAGCCGCAACTTTTGCTTTTGCATCAGCTTCAGCCTTTGCTTTTGCATCAGCGTCAGCTTTTGCTTTCGCCTCAACATCCGCTTTTACCTTAGCCTCTGCATCGGCTTTTGCCTTGGCATCAGCCGCAGCTTTTGCTTTTGCTTCAGCTTCAGGATCTACAGCAGGTGCGGCGGCTTTTGGCGCCGGAGCAGTTTCTGCTTTGGGTGCTTCTTTCTTAGGAGCTGGTGCAGCAGCAGCCTTCGGTGCAGCCGGTGCTGCCGGAGCCGCTTTTTTAACAGGAGCTGCTTTCTTTTCTTCTACAATGGTGAGATCTGCTGCAGGCGCCATACCGGCAAAATCAATCTCAACATCGTCTAATCGCTTGGCGATGGGGGCAACGTCCATTGCAGAACCACCGTCAGACAGAAGATCTATAAATGCTTTGGCAAGTTTGATGGATTCAGGATGGCGCATAATCAGGATGCTGGAACCAGCAAGCAGATATGATACTGCACCGACTGCTTCCATCAGGATTGCTCGCTTTTCCGGATCACCCAGTTCAGGGGCATCTGCAACCGTCAATTTGGCTTCTTTGCATTTCCAGACTTCATTGCCCAGGTTATTGATCATGGGGTTCTGGAGTTTGTCATCTCCCTGGGTCATGGCTGCCTGGGAAAGACGTTCCATAACAGAATAGGAATACTCAAGTCCATAGCCAAGGCCTCCTGTGGTGGGGTCAACAATCACATTGCCGAGGTTAACGCCTAAGTTTTCGAGAAGAATGTTTACCTGTTTTGCAAGGTTAACATCAATCGGAGAAGAGGAGATGACAGTGTGACCATATCCCATGGCTGCCGCACCAATTCCTTTATAATTTTTTTCTTCAACAGGCCCTAGAATCAGGTTTTCACCTTCACAGACTTCGCAGATTTTTTTTAAGACTTCTCCGTCTTTGGCAGGAACGGCACATCCCCATATGATCAGGGGAACTTTGATTGCAGCCAAGACCTTTTTAACTGTTGCAGCTGCATCATCTGCGCTTGCATCCTTGTCATTCGGGTCTGTGCTTTTGAGCTGGAGAACAATGGCTTGAGCACCATAGTCTTCCACACATTTTTTTGCCCAGGCTGCAGGATCAGATACAACGTCTTTAAATGGTGCCAGAGCTGTTTCTGGCCAGTCCGTAGGTTCCATATCCCAGATTTCCATTGCAATAATTGGTTTGTTGGGCATTTTACCTTCAAACTGATAAAAAGGGTAACTGGTTTGGCCGCCGACGGTAAGGGCATTGTCACCTTTTCCTATGGTGATGCCTTTGATGCTGCCGGCATAGGTTTCTTTGGTTATTTCAAATCCCACTTTTACCTCCTAAGATTTAAAGATAGTGATGAGTTGGGGGGGGTTAAGATTAAACTGACAGGATCTTATCAGAAAAGGACAAATATATAATGGAATAGCTAAATCAAACTCAGATAACTTTAACTTGACATATCTTCCCATGTACCTGCCTTTATCATAATCCTAATTTATTGATAACAGGATATGATTTATATTCTGTGTGGTTTTTTGTCAATAGATGAGTGAATTTAATGATTTTACAGTGTGATCGCCAAAATCCCCTGTACAACAAGGTATCCTGAATCTTGCCTACAATGTGGTATGTTGTTGAATGAAATTTAGTTAATAAATTCAAATCGTATTGGCGAAAAAAGTTGATTTTTTGTATTTTATTTAATAGGTAGACTATGCATTTGGAATTTTTATGAGCAAAATGTATATATGGTTTTATCATTTCTTTTTTTTAAACGGCTCATTTTTTGAGTCAACACCAATAAAGGAGTAAATCATGGCACTAGATCCAACCAAACACGCAGACTGGGAAATTGCACAAGATGCAGAAAAAACAATGCTTACAATCTATGAAATCGGTGAAAAACTGGGGCTTACAAAAGAAGAGCTTCTTCCCCAGGGTCACTACATTGCAAAAATAGATTTCAGAGCAGTGCTAAACCGTCTTAAAGATGCACCCGACGGAAAATACATTAATGTGACCGCCATCACACCCACACCTCTGGGTGAAGGTAAATCTACCTCGGCAATGGGACTTGTCCAGGGCCTTGGCAAAATCGGTAAAAGTGTCTGTGCGGCCATTCGTCAGCCGTCAGGCGGACCGACAATGAATATTAAAGGCTCTGCAGCCGGCGGCGGTCTGGCACAATGCATTCCTTTAACCCCTTTTTCTTTGGGTTTTACCGGTGACATCAACGCCATCATGAACGCCCATAACCTTGCAATGGTTGCGTTGACTTCCCGCCTGCAGCACGAAAGAAACTACACGGATGAGCAGCTTGAAAGACTGTCCGGCATGAAAAGACTGGATATTGATCCCACAAACGTGGAAATGGGATGGATTATGGATTTCTGCTGCCAGTCTCTTAGAAACATTATTATTGGTATTGATGGCGTTAACGGCAAATCTGACGGTTTCATGATGAAATCAAAATTTGGTATTGCCGTATCTTCTGAAGTAATGGCCATTCTTGCTGTTGCCACAGATCTCAAAGACATGCGGGAAAGAATGGGTAAAATTGTTGTGGCCTACAATAAAACGTGCAAACCCGTTACCACTGAAGATCTTCAGGTTGCCGGCGCCATGACAGCATGGATGGTGGATGCCCTGAATCCGTCTTTAATTCAGACCCTTGAAGGACAGCCAGTAATCGTTCACGCAGGGCCTTTTGCCAATATCGCCATTGGTCAGAGCTCCATTATTGCAGACAGGGTTGGTCTCAAACTTGCCGATTACCATGTTACAGAATCAGGCTTTGGTGCAGACATTGGATTTGAAAAATTCTGGAATCTCAAATGCCGTTTCTCAGGCCTGAAACCCAATTGTGCTGTTGTTGTTGCCACCATCAGGGCACTCAAATGCCATGGCGGCGCACCTGTGCCGGTTCCTGGCAAAGCCATGCCTGAAGAGTATAAATCAGAGAATGTTGAATGGGTTGCAAAAGGATGCGGCAATCTTATTCATCATATCAGAAACGTCAGAAAAGCAGGTATCGCTCCTGTTGTCTGTATTAATGCCTTTTATATGGATACAGATAACGAGATCGCAAAAGTTCGTGAGCTTTGTGAAGCAGAGGGTGCAAGGGTTGCTCTTGCCCGTCATTGGGAACATGGTGGTGATGGTGCTATTGAGTTTGCAGAAGCTGTTGTTGCAGCTTGTGAAGAAAAATCCGAATTCAAATTCCTCTATGAGCTTGACATGCCGGTAAAAGAGAGAATTGCGCTGATTGCAAAAGAAGTTTATGGTGCAGACGGGGTCGATTATTCTACTGAAGCAAGTAAAGCCCTTGCTAGAATCCAGGCTGATCCTAAGCTGGCAGGCCTTGGTCTTTGCATGGTTAAAACCCATTTGTCCCTGTCGGATAACCCGGCACTTAAGGGCGTACCAACAGGTTGGAGATTGACTATAAGAGAAGTCCTCACCTATGGCGGTGCAGGCTTCATCGTTCCCGTTGCCGGCGCCATTTCTCTCATGCCAGGTACCAGTTCAAATCCTGCTTTCAAGAGGGTTGATGTTGATGTGGAGACAGGTAAGGTACAGGGTGTATTCTAACAAGTTTCAAAAATCTTTCAATTTTTGAAACTTTCAAGGCCGGGCTTAAATAATAGGTTTGTTTATGCCCGGCCATTATTCAAAAAATTGCAGTTTTCGATTAAATTTTTTATATGGAGGTTTATATATGACTGCTGAAATTATTAGCGGAACAGAGATAAGAAAGGCTATCCTTGCTGAGATCAAGGAGGAAGTCGATCAGATGAAAGAAAAACATGGCATTGTGCCGGGTCTTGTAACAATCCTTGTGGGATCAAGCCCAGCGTCAATCAGCTATGTTACACTTAAGGTCAAGACTGCAATCAGTCTTGGATTTCATGAAATACAGGATGACCAGCCGGTTGATATCTCAGAAGCTGATCTACTGGCATTGATTGATAAATACAATAATGACCCGGCGATTCATGGTATTCTGGTTCAGTTGCCCTTACCTAAACATATTGATGATAAGAAGGTGTTGAATGCCATCAATCCGGATAAGGATGTTGATGCGTTTCATCCCGTCAATGTGGGTCGCCTCATGATTGGTGGTGATGAAGCAAAATTTCTTCCCTGTACTCCGGCGGGTATTCAGGAAATGATTGTTCGATCCGGCACGGAAACCTCAGGTGCGGAAGTTGTGGTTGTGGGCAGATCCAATATTGTTGGCAAACCCATTGCCATGATGATGGCACAAAAAGGTGTGGGTGCCAACTCAACGGTCACCATCGTCCATACCCGTACAAAAGATCTTGCTTCCCATTGCAAACGTGCAGATATTCTCATAGTTGCAGCTGGTGTACCTGATCTTGTAAAGCCTGAATGGATAAAACCAGGATCAACAGTTATTGATGTTG
>JAHJDU010000648.1 GCA_018812385.1 Pseudomonadota bacterium | reverse complement strand
CTTTATCCAGGTTCCACCATTTAGTCGATACCAGAGCTGGACAGTATTCACTCCGCTGTTGCCTACGCCAGGATCATTGTCCTGATACTTTACTGTAATTGAGCTTTGATTGGAATGGGTAGATAAAGCCTCAACCCAGGACTGGGGTGGTGTGGTATCAATGCAGAAGGAAGCCTGGTTGTAAGGAGCCATCGCATTTCCAGCTCTGTCTGTTGCTCCACGGATAATGACTGTGGCATCTCCATTAGCCATATCTTCAGTAACTATGGCCGTGCCGCCCCAGGTATTGCCACTGCTGTAGGAGCCATCTACTGGTATCTCTTCATCGGTGCCTGCCGGATTAAAGAGGACTTCTAAGGGAACATCAGGGTCTAAACCGGCACAACCATTTTCAGTAAAGGTAATGGTAAAGGTTACTTCTCCAATGTTAGAACATTCCCCAACTCCTCTATTCTGGGGATTGATCTGGACAGTGTTTACAACAGGGGCAGTTCTGTCAATGCAGAAGCCGTAATCATCGTTATCGATCATTACATTTCCACAACAGTCAGCAGCACCTTCTACAGTAATTGTGGCCGGGCCTTCCGGGTCACTACCACTAATAAAGGCTTGACCGGTCCAGGTGTTATTGGCATAAGAAATCTGGGTGACAGTTACCGCAGGATTAAGACCAACTTGATAAGTTACGGTAGGAACAGAGTCGTACTCTATGCCACAACCTACATCATTAAAGGTAATGGCTATAGTCACATATCCTTCACCAGCTTGTTCGGCATCAATGGCGACTGAAGCTACTGTTGGTCTGCTCCGATCTAAGATAGTGGTGGCATCGGCTACAGCCGGCAAGGCCTCCTGGTTACCAACATTATCTGTGGTCTGGGTAGCAAATTCATAGGTCCTATCAGGAAGGCTGGTAACATTAAAGGTAAAAGTTCCGCCTGTTGGAGGAGCAGCAGCAGATAGTCCACTGTATATCCAGTTTACATCACCAGCTAACCGATACCAGAGTTGGACTTCCTCGACTCCGCTTGGACTGCCTGCTCCAGGAGCATCAGGATCATTGGATTCGTAGTCTACTAAGATTTGGTTTCCAGTTGAGCAGGAAGGTAAGTCTTCAGTCCAGGACTGGGGCGCTGTGGTGTCAATGCAGAAGGAGTAGCTATTATTAGCCTGGGCTACATTTCCTGCTAAGTCTGTGGCACCTGTAATATCTACGGTAGCATTTCCATTTCCCATTGTTGCGTCAACCATTGCTTTACCGGTCCAGACATTGTTGCTGTAGGAGTATTGAGTTACCGGAACAGGGGTAGTAGAACCCGCTGGAGTAAATTGAACTACGACCGGTGCCAGAGCAGAATAATCTAAGCCGCAGACTTCAGCAAGGGTAACGATAAAGGTTACTTCTCCTACTGCCGAACAGTCTCCAACTGCTCCACCCTGGGGCCTGATCTGAACAGTAGATATTACAGGAGCTACTGTGTCAATACTAAAGCCATAATCTGAGTTAGCGCTCATTACATTTCCACAACAGTCAGCCGCGCCACTGATATTAATTGTGGCTTGACAATCGGTTGGATCGCCAACAACCGGGGCCTGACCAATCCAGGTATTGCCGGTATAAGAGGTCTGGACTACAGTTACTGTGGTTGCACCAATGGTATAAGTTACTGTTGGAGCAGTGTCATTTTCTATGCCACAGCCATCATCAGCAAAGGTGATGGTGATGGTTACATTTCCTTCACCGGCTGGGTCTGGAGTGGTTGTGACTGAAGTTACTGTAGGCGCGCTGTGGTCTAAGATGGTTGTGGCATCAGCTGTAGCTGGTGGATCTTCCTGGTTGCCAGCATCATCTGTAGCTATAGTAGCAAATTCATAGGTGCCGTCTGGAAGGCTGGCAACATTGAAGTTAAAAGTTCCGCTTACTGAAGAAGAAGAGGGTGCAAAAACATCAGATTCTCCAGTAGGTATCCAGTCTAAACCGCCAGCTTCCCGATACCGGAGTTCAACTAAGACAATCCCACTGTTATTTGCACCCACATCATTAGCTTCATAGTTTATTGAAAGTAGATTTCCATTGAAACACTCGGGCAAACCTTCGGCCCAGGACTCAGGAGGTTCAGTATCAATAAGAAAAGTAGCTGCATTACAAGCTGCCATCTCATTTCCAGCTAAGTCTGTAGCTCCGGTAATAACAATATTTGCATTTCCACCTGGAGTACCAGCAGGTATCTCAGCTGTTCCTGTCCAGACACCACCGCCGTAAGAGGTCTCGATAACTGGAATAGGAATAGCCTGGCCCTCAGGATAAAACTCAACTGTTGGCGAGGCAGTGGGATCAAGGGCATAATCCTCTGCAAAGGTAATTTCAAAAATAACCTGACCTACAGGAGCTGGAGTAGGAGTTACTGTTATGCCACCACCTGCACCAGTGCTGCAATTAGTCACCTCAGGAGCCGTATTATCAATGTAGAAGGCATCAGTTTTAGTATGAAGAACCATTGCCCCACTATTCGACTGGGCTCCAGTTACATCTATGTCTGCCAATCCTGTAGTCATTGCACCTGTAACAACTCCAATGCCTGTAAAGACATAATAGAGGTGAGTGTCTGCTGGATCTGAGGGAAGAGTAGGATGTGGAGTATAACTGGCAGGATTAGGAGTGATGCTGGTTGCTATCCCTCCATTTGGAGTAAAGGTAACCGTTGGCAAGACAGAAAGATCAAAGGTGTCATTTTCGTCAACCACAAAGATGACCTCAACATCAAATGAGCCCTCTTTAACTAAATTGGGCACAGTTACCCCTGTCTGGGCCACCTCAATATTGTAGACCTCAGGTTGTGCCTCTGCATCTCGAATAAACCCAAAGAAAATGCTCAGGATTACTAACTGGATTAAAAATACCTTACTCTTCATTATCCTACCCCTTTTTTATAATTATTTGCCACGAAGGCACGAACCCAATTCTAAACTATCCCTAAAACTCTACAAACTCTTTCGGGTAATAAGTCATATCAAGTTTCTCTTCTTCGGGAATGAGGCGAATACCCCACTTCTGCATAGCCAGAGCACCAAATAAGACTTCTATAAATTCCCCATCTTCGTCTTTTCCAATCTCAGAAAGAACATAAGCATCTGTAGAGATAAATTTCCCTTCCACATATGCCATCAACAAACAGGTT
>JAHJDU010000424.1 GCA_018812385.1 Pseudomonadota bacterium | reverse complement strand
TATCTTTATCCTTCTACCATATCCTTATGGTTTAAACCCGAGTTCTGCCAGGGCAGTAAACAGTTTCTTTGTCTGTTTCTTCAACTCCACCCGGCCGATCTGCCATGCTTCAATTGTGGAGGTAAGATCCTGACTGTCTTCTGGTGATCCATTATGCACATACAAAGGAATGGAAAGGTTGTGCAGGTTTTCCCGGATTTCTGTAATATCCACCATTCGGGCAATGTCTTCATGGCTTTTGGGGATAAAGTAAGCCCCCACTATCTTTTCGAGATTTTTTTCACTTAGCGAACTAAAAGCCCGTTCCCGGGTGACTTGTTTGACCCCATTGATAAAGATTACCTTGTTTTTCCGCTCTTTGGGTTTGTTCATTCTAAGAACCACCACGCAGGCTTCCATGGGTGAATTGTAGAAAAGGTTGGGACCCAGCCCAATCACGGCTTCAATATAATCTGCTTCAATTACCTTTTCTCGGATATGGGCTTCAGAATCCCTGAATAAAACACCGTGGGGCAGCACAACCGCCATTCGACCGGTTGAAGTTTTCATGGAAGTGTACATGTGCATTACCCAGGCAAAGTCTCCATTTTTTTTAGGAGCCAGACCAAAGACTTGGCGGCGGAACTGATCTGACTTGCAAAACGCTATATCTGTTTGTGGAAAACAGCGGATAAGCAGCGGATTGGTGGCCTTGCGGTTTATGAATCAATTGGCGGTGTGTTTCAGGGGGTAACAAATTTTATGCCATTTGAAAAAGGATTGCCGAACTTGAAATATGCTGAAGGACAGAGACAGGGGTTGTTGTTGTGGAAAAAAGGGCGATGACCAAACCGGCTCACGATTTGGCTCATACGCAGCTTCATGACAGGGTGGCCCCCCTGGCTGCGCACGCCCCGATATAAAAATATTAACGAATCAGGAGGACTCTTGTCAATGAAAAAAGATCAAACAGACTGGATCGATATATGCCGGGTGGGAACCTGGACTGCATCTGATGGGCAAAAGGTTACACTGACAGATACGACCTTTGATAAAATTATCAGATCATATGATCCTGCAGTGCGCGAGGTGCCATTGGTGCTGGGGCATCCAAAAACTGATAATCCGGCCTTTGGATGGGTAGCAAAGCTCAGGCGTGCCGGGGAAATACTCCAGGCACAGTTTAACCAGGTGTCTGATAAACTGAAGGAAATGGTAAGCGCCGGAATGTACAAGAAAATTTCAATTGCCCTGTTTCCGGATATGACCCTGCGACATATAGGTCTTCTCGGCGCCAGCCAGCCTGCAGTGTCCGGCATGAGGAATGTTAAGTTTAACCAGGAAGAAACATATGCACAAATTGAATTTACCACAAGCAGTATAAAACCGGGGAGCCCGGGTTCCCCAAAAAAGGAGGATAGCAAGATGGATGAAAAAGACCAGAAAATCAAGGAACTTGAAACACAATTGTCAGGCGAAAAACAAAAACTTGTCGATGCCCAGGTCCTGGCTGACCAGGCTAAAAAGGACAAAGAAAAGTCAGAGGCTTCTCTGGCTGCTTTCCAGGGCGAACAGCGCAAAAAGGCAGTCGAGGCTAAAATCGACGGGCTTGTTGAAAAAAACAACATCCTGCCGGCTGATAAACCGGCCATAAGCGCCATTGCCATTTCTTAATCATCGTAATATTCCATTGCCGCTTCATACTCTTCATCGTACACATCACACACACGCTTAAAGAATAGAATCGGAAAGATGTATGTTTTATAATCTGAGGCATCAATTGGACCTGTAATAATATGGGCCGCCTCCCATAGATGGCGTTCCAGGTCTGCAAGCGATAATTTATTCTGATTTTCATTCATATTTGAATCGCTATTTCGTTCATTTTGATATTTTTTTAATGTTGATATCCTGTTTTTTTAAGCTAGTTCAAAATCATGACATATCTGCCCGTATTTCCAAGAATCCTTTGAATAAATTGCTATTTGGCCATTTTGCCAATCCTGGCATTTTGGCCAAATGGTTAAATAGAGTCTTTCGTGGAATGCCCAGTCTTTTTGCAATCCTGTCCTGGGGTATATACCCAGCAGGTTTATTTGAACCTTTGATTCTCTCTTTTTTGATAAACAATTTAAAAGAATATGTTTTTCAGTATCATTTAAACCATGGCTTGTAAATTTAATTTGTCTTACACCCCAATATATTGTAGGTTGATTATTATTGGAACTGATCAGAATATCAAAAGCATTCTGAAGGTTTTATGGTTTGGGAGTGTGCAGACTATGGCAAGTTATGTGGCGGGGATTTAATTTAATTTTCATGAATACTGAATGGTAATTCCCCTGATATTTTAATTCAAGTATGATGGGCTTTAAAAAATGAAGACAATGATCCTTCCCTTAACTTTCTTATCCCATAAAATTTTTATGAAGAATTTTATCAAATTAAATGCCCTTATAATTGTGTTTACTTTTATAAGCATAACCCAGTTATCTAATTTTGCCTGGGCCAGTGATTCAACTATAAAAATCGGGGTACTTGCTAAAAGCGGTGTTGAAAGCTGCCTTGCGCAATGGTCTCCCACAGCCGATTATCTGACACAGGCTTTACCGGGCAATCAATTTGAAATTGTTCCCATTGATTTCGAGCATATGGAAGAAATGGTAAAAAAAGGTGCTGTTGACTTTATATTGACCAATTCATCATTTTATGTGCAATTGGAAGTCAAATATGGCATCAACCGGATTGCCACATTGAAAAACAAAGTACTGAACAAAACCGTCACAACATTAGGCGGCGTTATTTTTTGTCTGCAGAGCCGCCACAAGGATATCCAGAAGCTTGCTGACCTGAAAGGCAAAAGTTTTATGGCTGTTGAAAAAAACTCCTTGGGAGGCTGG
>JAHJDU010000423.1 GCA_018812385.1 Pseudomonadota bacterium | reverse complement strand
TGGTCAGGGCCAGTTTGTATCCTTTGACTGCACAAACCATGGCAAGTCCGATCCCTGTGTTTCCGCTGGTTGCTTCGATAACTATTTTATCGTGGGTCAACTCACCCGTCTTTTCCGCCGCATTGATCATATAAAGGGCAGGCCGATCTTTAACAGAACCACCTGGATTCATATATTCAAGCTTGGCAAAAATTTTAACCCCTTTTACAGGATTCATCCTTGTTATCTCAACAATAGGGGTGTTGCCAATGGTATCTGTAATTGAACCCGCCATTCAAACACTATTTAACCTTTGCTTTGTTGAAGCCATCAATTCATATATTCTATCTTGACTTTTAAAATATAAAATGGCTTTATACAGTAATTTTAAAAGATGTGCAATTTTTTACTGGAAAGAACATGTTCTGTTTATTAAAACAAAAACTTCTGCCATTTTTTGTATTCTTTGCTTTTTTTTACGCATTCATATCCATCAATGGGGTTTCAGCAGCAAGCAGGATACCTGAAAACCCCGAACAAATTGCCTGGCATATATCTGCACAGGCCGTAACCTTTGATAATAAAAGAAATCTTTATATTGCCGAAGACAATGTCGTAATAACAGGAGGCAAAACAAGGCTTGAAGCAGATTATATTGAATTTTCAAACAAAACAAAGGACGCTTTTGCCAGGGGCAATGTTCTTTTAATATCCGGTGAAGATTCCATCTCCTGCAATTCAATGAATATAAACCTTGCAAACCAGACCGGCACCATAACCCACGGCACCATTTTTATCCAGAAAAACAATTTTTATATTAATGGTGAAAATATCAAAAAACTCGGCAAATTTTCTTATAGTGCGGATAGCGGCTCCATCACATCCTGTTCTGGAGAATCACCTGACTGGAAAATTTCTGCCAGAGACATAAAAGTCACTGTTGAAGGGTATGGAACTGCCAGGGATTCTGTTCTCTGGGCTAAAAATATTCCCACTGTCTACAGTCCATTTCTTGTTTTCCCCGTCCAGACCAAACGGCAGACAGGTCTTTTAATCCCCAGAATCACTTCTTCGAACAGGAAAGGATTTGAATATGAACAGCCTCTTTTTATAGCTATTTCAAGAAATACGGATGCTACAATTTATGCAGACTATATGTCTGACCGCGGAACAAAAATAGGGACAGAATTCAGATATGTCCTGGATAACAAAACAAAGGGCTCCATATTCTTTGATTTCCTTGAAGATGACAAAATTGATGACGGAACAGATACAACAAAAAACTATAGTTTTTCCACAACCCCCCAGAGGACCAACTCAGACCGGTTCTGGTTCAGGATGAAACACGACCAGGACCTTGCCCATGGATTTACAGCCAAGCTGGATATTGATGTGGCAAGTGATGAAGATTATCTTCATGAATTTAAGGATGGATTTACAGGGTATAATGGAAACAAAGAATATTTTGAAAAAGAATTTGGCCGGAGCCTGGATGAATATAATGATAATATCCGGAAAAACCAATTGAATATCAATAAATCATGGTCCAGTTATTCCTTTAATTTTGATGCCGTGTGGTATGACAATATCAATGCCCGACGACAGGATATTGATGATACAACCTTGCAGACACTTCCAAGTCTTCAGTTTGATGCCTTTAAGCAGCAAATGGGTTCTTCAAAATTTTTTTATTCACTGGATAGCGAATACACTTCTTTTTACAGACAAGATACAAGTACAACTCTTGTGAGCGGGCAACGGGCAGATATCTATCCCAAGGTTTATCTACCCTTAAAACTTGGTAAGTTTTTTAATTTTGAACCCTTTGCTGGTGTAAGGCAGACCATATGGCATACCAATGAGTTCACGGATATTAATGGCAATTCCGACAACATCCGGACAAGGCAGATGTATGATATGGGTGCACAATTGTCCACAAAACTCATTAAAATATTTAATCCCAATAATCAATTTGCAGATAAAATCAAACACGAAATCATCCCAAAACTTGAATATGCCTTCACCCCGGGCATCATTCAAGATGATCTGCCTTCCTTTGACTATCTGGACAGAATTGAGGAACAAAACTATCTCACCTGGTCATGGACCAGCAATTTTACTTCCAAAAAATCAAGGATATCCCCCAAAGGAAAAGAAATAACCGATTATCGCGATATTGCTTACATAAAACTTTACCAAAGTTATGATATTAAAAAAGATTGGGATAAGGAAACAAGGCCGTTTTCAGATATTAAGCTGGATACAGAACTTGCTCCAAACGATTTTATTGCCCTTGATATGGATCTTTCCTGGTCTCCCTATGACAATCATTTTAAAACCTTAAACATTGGGAATACAATAAAAACAAATAGAGGGGACAGCTTAAGGACAGGATATCGATATGCCAGCAGCACCTCAGAATCTTTGTATTCTCAAATTAATGTCAGCCTGACCGATGAATTAAGTACATATTGTTCCATTGAAAAAAACCTTGGGGAAAATAAAACAGTGGAAACCAGAGCCGGAGTCAGCGTTAATAAATCCTGCTGGGGATTGAATCTCTATTTTTCAAAATCCAGTGACGAACAGAGTATTACCTTTCTTATAAATCTTCATGGAATCGGAGAATTTGGCATAAAATGATTGAAAGCCTGAACTGGTTTGCCCTTTTAACAAGAAGCAACTTTGAGCAAACCGTGTACACCAATATTGTTAAAAAAAAGATTGATGCATTTTTGCCTAAAATCAAGCAGAAAAGCAGTCGTAAAGATAGGAACCTGATGATCGAAAAACCCTTGTTTCCTGGATATATTTTTGTGAAATCAAGCTTTGCCGCGTATGACCAGTTGCAGATTTTAAAAACAATCGGGGCTGTCAGGCTATTGGGAAACCAATCAGGGCCGATGGCCATACCACCGTCCCAGATTGAATCCTTAAAAATCCTGACAAGTACCAGCATGGATCTCATCACAGGAACCAATATCCTTTTAAAAAAAGGAGACCCTGTGATAATCATAAACGGTCCCATGACAGGGGCAAAAGGTGAATTTGTACATCATAAAGGCAAAAGCCGTGTTTTTATTAAAATAGAAGTTTTAGGACAATATGCCGGAGTTGAGGTTGATAAAAATAATGTTGAAAAACTCCCTGACTTTTTATCATAACTCCTTGACTTTTTATCAAATTTTAATTAGAACCATTAAAAAAATATAATAAAGTTGTATCATTTAATATAAAAAGAGGCCGCATGAATAAACTTGAATTAATTTCAACATTAAAAGAAAAAGCAAACCTGACAAAAAATGAAGCGGCAGAGGTCATTAAAATATTTTTTGACTCGCTTTCCGATTCATTTGTAAAAGG
>JAHJDU010000037.1 GCA_018812385.1 Pseudomonadota bacterium | reverse complement strand
TCTCTCATCATTGGTGAGCGCGGTACTGGCAAAGAATTGATTGCTGAACGATTACACTACTTATCGCCTCGTTGGGATCAAAACTTTATCAAATTGAACCGCGTTTATCCAATACTGCTGCCAATGCAGATAAATGGATTCCAGTAAAACCTGGGACTGAGGCAGATCTGGCCCTGGGTATTTGTGCTGTCATCTTGAAAAACAAGCTGTTTGACAGTACTGCAACAGCAAGTTTTAAAGGCGGGTTAAACAAATTTGGTGCTTTGCTTCAAAAGGAGTATACCCCATCAAAAATTGCTGAAATTACCGGGGTAAAAACATCTGACATTGAAAAAATCGCCACATTGTTTGCCAAAGCAAAAATGCCGCTTGCAGTCTTTGGTAAAGGTCGAGGCGATGGGGCTCAAAGCTTAAAAGAGCTTGTAGCGGTTCATACATTGAATTGCCTGGTTGGTAATATCAATAAAAAGGGTGGTGCATTTGTTCAGCCTAAACTCAAGTATCTTGAGTTTGCCGATGAATCAATGGACAGCATAGCTGAAAATGGGTTTGCAAAAACTAAAGCCGCACCTTATGTGAATCAGCTTATTGAAAAGGTAAATGCATCTTCCCAACCTGTTGTTGAGGCTCTTTTTGTTTACAATGCAAATCCCTGCCATTCTCTGCATGATGCAAAGAGTGTCAAACAGGCATTAGGGAAAATTCCTTTTGTAGTGAGTTTTTCTTCATTTCTTGATGAAACTGCTATGGAAGCGGATATTATTCTGCCAAGCCATACCTTTATTGAACGACTTGAAGACGTTCCATCCTGTGCCGGCCTTGCAAAGAGTGTTGTAGGGCTTACAAAACCTGTTGTTGACCCAGTATTTAACACGAAAAACCCGGGAGATGCCATTATTCTTATTGCAAAAGCATTGGAAGGAAATATTGCCCAGAGTTTTGAATGGGAGACCTATGAGGAATGCCTTAAAGAAGTTGCCGCAGGCATCTGGGATTCTTTATCAGAAGAAGGGTTTGCAATCATATCCGAGGAGGTACCTTCTGAATCAGTGCCAGTTAATATCTCTTTGCTTGCCAATAACCCTGCAACGGTTCAGGCTCAGGGAGATTTTGAACTCACATTGATTCCCATCGATAATATGAGATTGATCAGTGCAGGCGTTTCAGTTTCTCCCTTTGCCATTAAAACGGTTTCAGATAAAGTTTTAAAAGGTAAGGATATTGTTGTGGATATTAATCCTTTAACTGCCAGTGGCCTCAGGGATGGAGGGGTAGCAATGCTGACCACACCCATAGGCACGGCCCGTGTAATGGTTAATTTTAACGAAGGCATCATGCCGGGGGTTATTGGAATGGTTGAAGGCCTTGGTCATACCTTTGATAATAAATATATCTCAAACAAGGGTATTAATGTAAATGACTTAATAGGCCCGGTAATTGAATCTGATTCAGGACTGGATGCTGCCTTTGGAATTAAAGCAAAAATTTCCAAGGCTTAAATTTCCAGATTTTAATTATAGGATAAATTGCTAAAGAGGTTTTTAATGAAACAAGAAAATAATAAAGCACATAAGTTCGGAATGGTTATTGATCTGGATAAATGCACAGGCTGTGGTTCCTGCATGGTTTCGTGCATGTCAGAAAATAATGTTCCGTTTAAGGAGGATGAATCCAATAAAAAGGATAGCATCACCTGGATGCGTGTTTATAAATTAACCAATGGTAAATCCTTTCCTGATACTGAAGTCGTATATATGCCAAGGCCTTGTCAGCATTGCGGAGGAAAAGGGAATCATGGTCATTCACCCTGCGTTTCCGTTTGTCCTGCCGTTGCTACAGACTATGGCTATGATACAGGAATTGTCAGCCAGATTTATACACGCTGTTTTGGATGCAGATATTGCATGGGAGCTTGTCCCTATCATGCAAGGTATTTTAACTGGTGGGATCCCAAATGGCCTAAAGGCATGGAAAACTACCTGAGCCCCAATGTATCTCCAAGAATGAGAGGGGTCGTGGAAAAATGCAGTTTTTGTTACCACCGATACCAGGCTGCAAGGGATCAGGCATATGCAGAAGGCAACAAGGATGAAATTGCTGAAGAGAATTATCAGACGGCCTGCACTACAGCTTGTCCTTCTGGTGCTATTGTATTCGGAGATCTTAATAATCCTGCGCATCAGGTTCATCAGATTGTTAAACCTGATCCTCACCCGGATTCAAGAAACAAGCATATTGCCGGAAAATCAAGAAATCCTAAAATATTCAGACTTCTTGAAAGACTTGGTACCAATCCGAAAATTTATTATCTTTCCGAACGGGAATGGGTAAGAAAAGCCGGTGATAATTATCTGGATGGTGAATGGGATAAAATTAAGAATCATCATGGGGCTACTTTATCCAATGATTAAGGAATCCAAAACATTATTTAGGAGTGAATAAATATGGATGCTGCATTAATACCTGAAGGTGCAAAACGCTGCTCATTTCCAAAGTTTACCATTGGGATAGCCATCGTTGGTGCCATACTTCTCTGGGGCGTTTTTGCCATGGGCCTCATCTGGTGGAAAGGCCTGAACCAGACCAATATGAATGATTACTACGGGTTTGCCCTCTGGATCTGGGCTGATCTTGCGGTCATAGCTGTTGGTGGAGGCGCATTTTTTACAGGTCTCTTGAGATATATTTTTAAGATTGACGAGCTGAAAAATATCATCAATTTTGCCGTTATCATCGGTTTTATCTGCTATAGCTCAGCATTGTTAATTCTTGCCATTGATATTGGACAGCCGCTTCGGGGCTGGTTTATTTTCTGGCATGCCAATGTCCACTCAATGTTGACAGAGGTAGCCTTTTGCCTGTCCGCTTATTTTGCGGTATTGACCATTGAGTTTATTCCCAATATCCTTGAAAACAGACAGGCCAATAAAGTACCTTTTTTTCATCACCTTGCCCATAATATGCATGGTGTCATGGCAGTATTTGCTGCAACGGGCGCTTTTCTTTCCTTTTTTCATCAAGGGTCTCTTGGCGGTGTTGCAGGGGTTATGTTCGGTCGTCCTTTTGCGGTCAGAGAAGGCTTGTTGATCTGGCCCTGGACTTTCTTTTTGTTTACATGGTCGGCAGCAGCATTTGGCCCTTGTTTTACCCTTCTGGTCACTAAGATTACAGAAGTTGTAACCGGTAAAAAACTGGTCAAAGATAATGTGGTTCATCTTTTGGCTAAAATATCCGGATGGATGATTGTCACCTACATCGTTGCCAAGATTATTGACACTATTTATTGGGCAATGGTAACTGCACCAAGTCTTGGATTTACCCTAAGCCATTTTTACACAAACAATAGTTTTTACGGATACTGGATTTTGATTACTGAAATTGTATTATGCGGAGTGATCCCAGGTGCTATTCTTATTATGAAGCCTACCCGTGAAAATCCAACACTGCGCCTGATGGCCATTATTCTTGGTGTCATTGGTGTCTGTCTGAACAGGTGGGTCATGGTACTTCAGATTATGGCGGTTCCCGTAATGAGTTTTGATACCTGGGCTCTTTATTTTCCAAGCTGGCAGGAAATTGCAACAACAATTCTTCCCATTGCCTATGGAATTATCCTGATTGCCCTGGCCTATCGTTACCTTCCTGTATTCCCCCAGGAGCAGGAACTTAACCCGGTAGAACCGGCAACAGAAGTAGAATAAACCTCTGCTATAAAGGAGAAAAATTATGTTTCCATTTTGTTTTGAATGGGTATGGGACATGGCACACGCAATTTTCTTTGGTGGATTCTGGTATGCCATTTCCATCCTGGGTGCGGGTATGACATATTGTATTTTAAAGGCAGCCTATGACACCATGAAGGATAGTGGAGAGTCTCATCATTAGACAGTGATTTTTAATATAAAGTTGTATACTTGAATAAAGCGCATTCCAGGACTTGTCTTAAAGGTCTTGGGATGCGCTTTTGTTTTTACAAAACCATTTACTGCCCCACGGAAAACCGCCAATTTTCCCGATTAAGCCCTAAGAGTTGGGCTCAGAAAACTTTTCAGGAATAAATGATCTAAAATGGCACAATTAACAGGACATATTGAACGTGTCACCTTTTCAAATGAAGAAAATGCATTTTTTGTGTGCAAACTCAAGGTAAAAGGTGAAAGGGAACTTGTGACCATTGTAGGGAATATGGTGAATCCAATCCCAGGTGAAATTGTTGAATTAAAAGGAAAATGGATCATCCATCCCAAATTTGGCAATCAATTACAGGTTCATCAATATAAAACTCTTGTCCCTGCCACCCAGCTCGGCATTCAAAAATACCTGGGGTCAGGCCTGATTAAAGGGATCGGACCTGTAATGGCCAAACGGATTGTAAAGCAGTTTGGTACAAAGTCACTGGATATCATTGAAAACAGCATTGACAAGCTTTCTCAAGTTGAGGGTATCGGTAAAAAAAGAGTTGAGATGATTCAACAGGCCTGGGAAGAGCAAAAGGAAGTCAGATCAGTGATGTTGTTTTTGCAATCCCAGGGGGTCAGTGCAGCCTATGCTGTAAAGATTTTTAAAGCTTATGGACAGGATGCCATTTATATTGTGAAGGAAAATCCTTACAGGCTTGCCCAGGATATTTTTGGCATAGGGTTCACCATAGCAGATAGTATTGCAGAAAAACTTGGCATGGAAAAGCATGCCCCCCAACGCATTGAAGCAGGACTTGAATATGTGCTGCACAAGCTGGCTGATGATGGCCATGTCTGTTACCCCTATGATGAGCTGTGTCAGAAAATTCAACAAATGCTGGAAGTAGAAAAACAGATTGTTTTAAAGGCAATTGCAGAGTCTTTTTTAGCAGGCCGGATTGTTATTGAAAATATTAATGAGAATATCAATGAAGATATAGGGGGAGGGCAAGAAAATAATAAACTTGTTTTTTTAAACAAATTTCATGTTTGTGAGACAGGAATTGTTGATAATTTTAAACGACTTAAAAATTCTTGCAAAAGTGTTAGAAAAATTGATTCAGACAAAGCCATTGAATGGGTTAAAGGGCAGATTAAGATAACACTTGCTAAAAACCAGGAAGAGGCAGTTAAAAAATCTTTGGAAGAAAAGGTCTTAATTATTACAGGCGGTCCTGGTACGGGGAAAACCACCATTATCAATGCCATTATTAAAATTTTAAAAAAAGCAGGTGCAGAAATTTTACTTGCCGCTCCCACGGGAAGAGCTGCCAAAAAAATGAGTGAATCCACCTGGACAAGAGCCCAGACCATCCACAGGATGCTTGATTATTCCATGAAGGAAGCCGGCTTTAAAAAGAACACTCAAAATCCTTTAAAATGTGATGTGCTGATTATTGATGAAGCCTCCATGATTGATATAGTTCTTATGCATCATCTTTTAAAGGCTGTTCCAAAAGAGGCCACCCTTATTTTTGTTGGAGATGTCAATCAATTACCTTCAGTGGGTCCGGGAAATGTATTGAATGATTTGATCGTGTCCAATACCTTCAGCGTTGTTGAGCTTGATACGATTTTTCGGCAGGCCAAAAAGAGTCTGATTGTTGTCAATGCCCACAGGATCAATAAGGGTATGTTTCCCGTGGTGGTAAATGATGATAAGAAAGGGGATTTTTATTTTGTTCAAAAACAGACCCCGGAAGAGGTTTTAAACACTATTATTGACCTGGTACAAAACAGAATACCAGACAAATTTAAGGTTGATCCAGTAGATGACATCCAGGTTTTAACCCCCATGCACAAAGGTATTGTCGGGGCTGCCAACCTGAATCATGAACTTCAGAAAATTTTGAATCCAAACAAAGTAATGATCCAAAGGGGAAACAGGGAGTTTAAAATTTCAGACAAGGTGATGCAGATCCGCAATAATTATGACAAGCATACCTATAATGGGGATATCGGCAAAATTATTGATATAGTACTCCAACTTTGGTTTTTCAGGCACATTATTTGCAGGCACAGGTATTCAAAATAAAAAACAAAATTATAGACATTCATTATGATCATTGATACATACATGATGCAACCAATTACTCAAATGACTTGGAGATGCTTATGGATGTATCAAAATACCAGTTTGGCGATGATGAAATTGA
>JAHJDU010000422.1 GCA_018812385.1 Pseudomonadota bacterium | reverse complement strand
TTTTGGGAATTATGGATTTGTCTTTCATGAATATTTTAGTGGGTACTGATTATTGGAAAATTTTCAACCAGGACAAAAGATTGAAAAAACCCCTGGAAAGAGCATGCAGGAACAAAATTCAAAGCCCATGTTCAAGACTCTAGGGCTCATAGAACTATCCCCTTTGACACCACTCAGGTTAATAATGACAAATAATAAGGATCTGTGCGGGAATGAATCAATTCTCTTTGTTGACGATGAATCTTTTATTGTGCATGTTCAGCAAAAGGTCTTTGAACGGTATGGATACAGTGTCACACCTTTTGTCAGCAGCCTTGATGCACTGAATGAATTTAAAGCCCGACCCGGGATTTTTGACATTGTCATCTGTGATATGGCAATGCCGATCATGACAGGTCTGGAACTGGCACACAGGATTAAACAGATCAGGCCTGATATCCCAGCCATCATCTCTACAGGTTTTAGCGAACATATCAACAAAGATAATTACCATGACATGGGTGTTGACGGTTTTTTAATGAAACCTTTTAGTAAAGAAGAATCCCTGAAGCTGATTCGACATCTTCTGGACAGCAGCTAACCCCCCCTGTCTGCGGTTCCTCTTTTTATCCGGGACAAATGTTTTCTTATGGCATTGATATAGTGGATGGTGGCACTGAATCCAAGGAGTAACTCAGTGGCCTGTTGTTGGCCTTTTCGAGGTCATGATTTCAGGACCTCAGGATTGACGATATGCGGCACATGGCAATTCCTGTAAAATTCGATGATATTCATGGCTGCCAGCACAGACATCTGATCCCTGGCCTCTATTGTTCCTGATCCCACATGGGGCAGAATACAGGCATTTTCCATGGAGAGAAGCGGGTTGTCAGGCTGCATGGGTTCCGGATTCGTCACATCCAGGCCGGTTCCCCAGATATCACCCTCCTGTATGGCATGGGTCAGATCTTTTTCATGATGGATAGGGCCTCTGGCAGTATTAATAAAAATTGCCGAGGGCTTCATTTTTTTAAAGGCTGAGCAATTGAAAATTTCTTTTGTTTTTGGTGTCAATGCACAATGAACGGACAGCACATCGCTTTGCAAAAGAAGATCATCAAATTTAACATGGGTTGCATCCAGCAGTTTTTCAGCATCCTTATTCCTGGTTCGGTTATGATAAATAATATCCATATCATAGGCATTTTTACAGCGCTGGGCCATTTTAACGCCGATACGTCCAAGTCCGAAAATTCCTAAGGTTTTATTTTTTAATTCAAAGCCAAGGTTTCCCGTGGGATTGAAATATCCCCATTGGCCGCTGGCAATGGTTTTATGCAGAAAAAACATTTTTCTTGCAACTGCGATCATCAGGCCAAAGGCAATGTCTGCCGTGGCTTCGCTCATGGCATCCGGTGTAAACCCTACAGGAATGCCAAAGCGGGTGGCCGAGGCAATATCAATATTATCATACCCCACGGCAAACTGAGAGATTATTTCAAGGTGACGGCATTGGTTTAAAAAATGCTGATCTATCCGGTCGGTGAGGGTGCAGAGCAGTGCATCATGGGTCTTTGCCTGTTCAATAAGCTCGTCCTGGGTCATGGGTCTTTGTTTTTCCCATATAGTGAGAAGAAAATCCTCTTTTTGCAGAAGACTTATTCCAGCCTTTGGGTATTGTCTTGACACCAGTATTTTCTTTTTCATTGGGTTCAGTCCTTTATCTATCCTGTTCACTATTCAATGATTTAATGTATATGAGTATTCGATTTTCTGACGCTGCTATGAGTATAGTCGTCTACACTTGTTCGTATGTTTTTAAGAACTCACCCCGGCTTATATTTGTTTGCGTGCAAATAGTTCGCAGTGTGGAACTTTTCAGCGTGGGATGATTTGGCATAGTTAATGGGGTTTTTGTTCCGTCTGAATTTTTTCTGACCATGGCAATATGTTCACGTTCTCTCACAAGTTCAAAGCCAAGTCGTTTCAATGTCTTAATAACTCTTGATTTTGGGGCATCAACTGGGAATTTAGGCATTTACTGCTACTCCAGCCTCAGCTACAAATACTTCTAAAACTTGTTCATCCACTTCAAAAACCTCATTACCAAATGTTTCAATATGGAACTGGATTGCAGATTTCACATTTTTTAAAACTTCTTCGTATGTATCACCTTCACTTACTACCACGCCTTTCAAGCCAAGTGGATAAGCAAGATAACCATCAGAATGTTTTTCTACAATAATTTTAAATTGTTTGTTCATATTAAACCTCCATTAATTCTATTTCTGGCTAATGTAATTGATCGGTTGTCTACATATCCATCATAAAAAAAAATCAATAAAGTCACAACACCTTTTTTAAAGGGGTGTTTTCATCTTAAAAGATTTGATGTATGGTAAGGCAATTTAAATTATAGTTTTGAAAGGAAAATCCTTATGCCGATTGCAGATAAAATGGTTAAAATGGTTGAAGCCGCATCCATGATCCGGAAGATGTTTGAAGAAGGGATTAAAATGAGAGAAAAATACGGGCCTGATAATGTATTTGATTTTTCCCTCGGCAACCCGGACGTTCCCCCTCCGGCCGCGGTAAAAAATGCTCTGATTGAATTGATAAACAGCAAGACCACCTCCCACGGATATATGCCCAATTCAGGATATCCCCATGTAAGGCAGGCCGTGGCGGATTATTTGAACAAAGAATATAATGTTGGGCTTACATCAGACCTTATTGTCATGACTGCTGGTGCTGCAGGAGCCTTGAATGATACCTTGCGTGCGTTGTTAAATCCGGGAGAAGATATTCTTACGCCGGCACCCTATTTTGTCGGGTATAACCAGTATGCCTTTGTTGCCGGTGCAAACTTAAAAACAGTGGAATCCTTTGCCGATTTTCATCTGGATCTTGATGCCATTGAAAAGGCCATTACTAAAAATACAAGGGTCATGCTGATAAATTCACCCAATAATCCGACCGGTGCTGTTTATACCCGAGAAGAACTTATGGGGTTGGGAAAGATACTTGAAGCTGCCAGTCAAAAATTTGGCAAACGGATATATCTGATTTCTGATGAACCTTATAGAAAGATTGTCTATGATGTTGAGGTTCCGTGCATGTTTGATGTCTATCCCCATACCATTGTACTGACATCCTATTCCAAGGAATTGTCGCTTGCAGGAGAGAGAATAGGGTATCTTGCCATTCATCCCAAAGCAGAAGATGCAGCCATTATTGCAGGGGCCACAGGTGTGACCAATACCATGATGTATGTAAATGCTCCGGCTCTTTTCCAGCAGGTGGTGGGACAGCTCCAGGGAGTTACAGTGGATATCAATATTTATAAAAAAAGGCGGGATATGTTTTGTAAAGGGCTTCATGGGGCAGGGTATGAACTTGATGTGCCAGATGGTGCATTTTATCTGTTTCCCAAAAGCCCTATTAAAGATGATATTAAATTTGTGAACATTTTAAAGGAACAGAATATTCTTGCTGTTCCAGGAACAGCATTTGGTGGGCCAGGCCATTTCAGACTTTCCTATGCTGTGCCGGACAAAACCATTATTGGCTCCCTGGAAAGATTTAAAAAAGCCTTTGACTCTGTAAAATAAGACTGCTTAATTCACCATGAAGAACATGAAGATGCATGAAGGGGAAAATAATAATTTCTTCGTGTTCTTCATGACCTTCATGGTTAAAATATTATCAATCTATTATCCTGATGTCTTTTCAAACTGAGTCATAAAAGATACCAGATCCTTGACGGCATCAATGCCCGTGGCATTATAAATTGACGCACGACATCCGCCTACACTTCTGTGACCTTTCAGACCGCCCATTTTGTTTTCAATGGCTTTTGCCACAAAGGTTTTTTCCAGGGTTTCATCTGGCAGGCGAAAGGTGACATTCATTAAAGAGCGTGATCCTGGTTCTGCCGTGGCCCGGTAAAAGCCTGATGCATCTATAAAATTGTATAGCAGATCTGCTTTTTCACGGTTTCGCGCATCCATTTTTTCAAGACCGCCAATGGTTTCTTCCAGCCATTTCATAACCAGCTGGATGGTATAAATGGCAAAACAAGGGGGTGTATTATACATGGAGTTTGTATTTGCAAAGGTGGCGTAACTTAACATGGAGGGGATGTTGTCCGGTACAAGATCCAGAAGATCCTGCCGGATAATGACCATGCAAACGCCTGCAGGCCCGATGTTTTTCTGGGCACCGGCATAGATCATGCCGATTTTGCTCATATCTACGGGCCTTGACATGAAGTCCGAGGACATATCAATGATCATGGGCACTGTGCCTGTGTCGGGAAGGGACTCAAACTGGGTGCCTTTAATGGTGTTGTTGGATGTCAGATGCACATAAGCCGCATCCTTGTTAAAAGAAATATTCTTTGGAATATAGCAAAAATTTTTATCTTCAGAAGAGGCAACAACCTTTATGGGCTTTTTTTGAATCTTTGCTTCCTTAATGGCTTTGGTTGACCAGGTTCCAGTGTTAATATAGTCGGCACTCCTGCCATCGGAAAGAAAATTCAACGGGGCCATGCAAAACTGCATGCTGGCACCGCCCTGTAAAAAGAGTATGTGATACTGGTCATCAAGTTTTAAAAGCCTTTTTGTCCGTTCAATGGCGTCATTGATGACATCATCAAACCATTTTGATCTGTGGCTGACTTCAGTGATGGACATGCCGCTGCCTGCAAAATTTAAAAAAGAGTCCCTGATTTCTTCAAGGACGGGCAGAGGCAGTGCAGCAGGCCCGGCATTAAAATTATGGATTCTGTCTTGCATGGTATTATTTCCTTATGGTTTGTTGTATGGGCAAAAATGCAAACCCGGATGCTTTTTCTTTGTCAGAGGACGAATCCGGGTTTGCCTGGTAAGGGTTCTATTTTTTTGCCTGTCTGGGTTTGGGCAAGGGTTCAATATCTTTCAGTGCTGCATCAATCTGTTCCTGGGGAAGTTCATGGTCAGAAAGATTGCCCCGCATATAAGATTCATAGGCCGCAAGATCCACAAGGCCATGACCGCTCCAGTTAAACAGGATGGTTTTTTCCTTGCCCTCTTCTTTGGCTTTAAGGGCTTCCCGAATGGTCATGGCAACGGCATGGTTGCATTCAGGAGCAGAGATATACCCTTCAGACCGGGCAAAGGTCATGCCTGCTCTAAAGGTTTCCATTTGCTGGATTGATTCGGCTCTGACGATCCCATCCAGAACAAGCTGGCTGACAAGAGGAGCCATGCCATGGTATCTTAACCCGCCTGCATGGATGGGTGCAGGCACAAAATTATGACCCAGGGTATGCATGGGTAAAAGTGGCGTCATCTGGACGGTATCCCCGAAGTCATAGGCAAAGGGGCCCCTTGTCAGGGTGGGGCAGGAACTAGGTTCCACGGCAATAATATCAATATCTTTGCCGTTTATTTTATCCAGGGCAAAGGGAAAGGAAAGGCCTGCAAAATTACTTCCGCCGCCGGCGCTGCCAATGATGATATCGGGATAGTCTCCTGCCATTTCCATCTGCTTTTTGGCCTCAAGGCCGATGATGCTCTGGTGGATCATTACATGGTTGAGTACACTGCCCAGGGCATATTTGGTGTTTTCATCTCCCACTGCCGCTTCAACTGCCTCGCTGATGGCCATGCCAAGACTGCCCGGAGAATCCGGATATTTTTCTAAAATAGACCGGCCGGCCGCTGTTTCATTGCTGGGGCTTGCCGTACATTTTGCCCCCCAGGTTTCCATCATCAAACGGCGGTAAGGCTTCTGGTTGTATGAAATTTTTACCATGAAGACCTTGCACTCAATGCCGAAAAAAGAACAGCACATGGACAAGGCACTGCCCCACTGGCCTGCTCCTGTTTCAGTGGTGATCTTTTTGGTGCCAGCCACTTTATTATAGTAGGCCTGGGCAATGGCTGTATTGGGTTTATGACTGCCGGCAGGACTTACCCCTTCATTTTTAAAATAGATTTTTGCCGGTGTGTCCAGAGCTTTTTCAAGATTGTATGCCCTGTAAAGAGGAGAGGGGCGCCAAATAGCATATTTATCCAGGACTTCTTCAGGGATGTCAATCCATCTTTGAGTGCTCACTTCCTGTTCAATCAGGTTCATGGGGAAAATCGGGGCAAGATCCTCAGGGCCACAGGGTTGTCCCGTGCCGGGATGAAGAGGGGGTTCCATTCCATTGGGCAGGTCTGCCATGATGTTGTACCATTGTCTGGGCATGTCTTGATCAGATAAAACAAACTTTTTGGTCCTCATAACTCCTCCTATTATTGGGGTTTAAAAAAAAATGTTTAGTCCTGGTATGCTTAGGGACAAATCATTTTTTCTGGTTGACAATATTGGGGGCCCTGCCTGTTAAAAGGTATTCAGTGATCTGGTTTGCCACGTCCCTTGCCACATTATCCTGGGCCTCATGGGTGGAAGCACCTAAGTGGGGCGAGCAGATGAAATTATCCAGATCCATGAGCTTAATTTTTCCGGGAGGTTCCGTTGCAAATACATCAAGGGCAGCTCCACCAAGGTGGTTGGACTTTAAAGCCTCATAAAGGTCGTCTTCATTGACAAGACCGCCCCTGGCGCAATTGATGAGCATGGCACCCTGTTTCATCCTTGACATGGTTTCTTTATTGAACAGATTAGTGGTTTCAGGTGTTTTAGGTGTGTGAATGGAGATATAATCTGACTCGGCCAGTATTTCATCAAAATTGACGGGTCGGATTCCCATTTTTTCAATGGCTTCAGGGTCCAGATATGGATCACATCCAATGACTTTCATTTTAAGCCCCATGGCCCTGTCCGCCACAATCTTTCCGATGTTGCCGATACCCACAAGCCCTAATGTTTTGTTAAATATTTCCCGGCCCTTAAGATTTTTTTTCTCCCATTTGTCATCTTTCAGGGTTGCAGTTGCCCTTGGTATATTGCGGGAAAGGGACATTATCATGGCAATGGCATGTTCTGCCGTTGTGATAGTATTGCCAAAGGGGGTATTCATTACCGCAATATTCGCCCGGGTTGCTGCTGGAATGTCAACATTATCCAGCCCAATGCCGGCCCGGCCGATAACCTTGAGGTTTTTTGCCTTGGAAATTACTTGTTCGGTTACTTTTGTTTTGCTCCGAATCGAAAGCCCATGGTAGGCATCAATGATGTCTTCAAGTTCAGACGGGGTGAGATCGGTTTTTACATCCACTTCAATACCGGGTGTGTTTTTAAAAATTTCAATTCCGACATTGGAAAGGGGATCGCTGACGAGTATTTTCATGATGATTTTCCTTTATTAATAAAAAATGTAGAGGTATAGCAATATTAAAAACTTCGAGTCAATACTGTAAAAATAGCTATATAATGGTGTTAAAAAATCACTACTCATTAAATTATTCTTCCTCAAGTGAGAGCAGATAGGTATGCAGGTTTATGTTTTTGTTTCTCAGCCCCAGCTTTGTCCTTATTTTATAGCGGTGGGAGGTGATCGTATTTAAGGAAACATTGAGAATCTGTGCGATTTCCTTGTTTGCGGCTCCATCCTTGACAAGGGTCGCTACTTTGATTTCCATTGGGGTCAGATTCAAGTATTTGGAGGACAGTTTCCCGATCAAAGGCGATGTGATCTGGTTCATATTTATTTGTAGCCGATCTAATAATATCTGTTGCCCTTTGTTTAAACCTGATTCTTCAAGCTGTTTAAGAAAGGGCAGGATGGATTGCTTGATATTGATTAAAAAATTGTCCTTATTAATTTTTTCTTTTTGTTCCATCTGTTTTAAAACCACTCTCAAGGCAATATTGGCTTCCTCAAGTCTTTGATTGGTTTTTCTTAAGTTGTCCGTCCGTTCCTGGACAAGCTGTTCAAGATGGATCTTATAATTGCTAAGTTCGTCTTGAAGGCGTTTACGCTTGAAAAATTCCGGGATATCAATTTTTTTGTAATGTTCGTATTTAATATATGCTTTTTTGCAATAATCGCTGATATAATCCTTGATCCTGGAAGGGTGGGCCATGATAAACCGGCAGTGCCGGTCACCTTTTGCCTGGCATTCTATTTCAGCAGTTACAAGGGAAACACCAAAGCTTTCTTCGCACCAGCCGGATGAATATCCGGCATTCATAACACAGACCGGAAACTCGACTTTTTCCCCTTTGTCCATCCATGCCTGGGCTTCAAATGAATAAGGGTGATCATAAATCAAATAAAAATTTTCATCTGTCGTGGGTTTGGACAAAGGATGTATTTTAACGGATGCCCACCCAGTATAAGCAAAATGGACGAGTCCTGCTGAAAGCTTTTCAATGGGATCTGTCACTTTTATTTTTGAGAAAAAATTTTTTGCATCAGCTTTCCCGATTGAATGGGCAATATCAAAAAGAAAATTAAATGAAAGGGTCCTTGCTTCTTCTTCACCACGGTCTTTATACAAAAGCGCCATCATATCAAAAAATTCTATTGACATGGATGCTGCTCTGACAAGGATGTATAGTTCCCCTGAAAATCTAATCGATCCTTTTTCAGGATCACGTTGACTTATGGAAAAATAGTTTCTTACATAATTTTGAGCAGTTAGAAAAACCTGATAAAAATTATCAGGCACACTTACTGTATTTAAGGTCGTGTCAGAAAGAGGATTCATCTTAACTCTATCAAATGGGGTTGGTTTTTATGAATTTTTCAGGATGGGTCATAAAATTTTTATAGATTTTATAATATTGTGTATCCTCATACTGAATGGGTTCAATAACCCGGGTGTCAAAGCTGTAAATCCGGGCATCCGGGCAGGCCATCAAAAAAGGTGATGGCTTTGTCAAAGGATATGGAGTCCGTGTCCTGGAATATTTTCACATTAAAGGGATAAAAATCTAAAACAGGAAACTTCTCTGGAAGGATGTTTGCCCCCCTTAAATATATCAAACCTGTTTACCTTTTCTTGCTTTGGCCTGTTCAATCAAATCAAATAA
>JAHJDU010000036.1 GCA_018812385.1 Pseudomonadota bacterium | reverse complement strand
GTTTCAAGAACCCTTACCGAGGTATCCTGTTCAATAAAAGCAGGTGCATGTCTGTGAATGGGCAGCATTTTTTCCTGAGAAATGGGACCCAGACCATCAACCGGTCTTCCAACAACATTAAGAACCCTGCCAAGTGATGCCTTACCAACCGGCATCATGATTGGAGAACCTGTGTCTTTTACAGGCATACCTCTTTGAAGACCATCTGTTACGTCCATACCAATACATCTGACAACATTGTCACCCAAGTGTTGTGCCACTTCGATTACAAGATTGTCTTCCATGTCACCAATAGCCGGGTTAGTAACCGTCAAAGCTGTCAGAACCGGAGGAAGTTTTCCAGGTTCAAATTCAACGTCAATAACTGCGCCGAGTACCTGTGCTATTTTCCCTATATTTTCAGCCATTTTTTTCTCCTATAAAGCTGTTTTTATATTAACTATCTTAAATCTATCCCTTAAGTGCTTCTGCGCCACCAACAATATCCATAAGATCAGCAGTAATACCAGATTGCCTTGTTTTATTGTATATTGTCTGAAGTTCTCCAATGATATCTCCACATGCCTTGGTTGCATTTTCCATGGAACTCATTCGAGCGGCATGTTCACTGGTTGAAGTCTGGAGCAGCGCATCATATATCTGAATAAAAATATTCTTTGGCAGCATTTCACCAAGCAATGCATCAGAAGAAGGTTCGCAGATATGTTCCGGAAGAAACTGGCCATCTTTGTCCTTTTCTTTTTCTGCTGATCCCTCGGACACACCTTCCAGAGAAGGAATGGGAAGAATCTGTTTTATTGTTGGTATATGTTTTGCCATATTAATAAACTCAGAATAAACCAGATATACTTCATCAACAGTTCCTGCAAGGAAATTGTCTATCAATTTCTGTCCTGAAGAAGATGCCACACTGAACTCAACATTTCCACCCACAACACCAATGAATTCATTTTCAATGGGCTGGGGTTGTTTTTTAGCCCAGTCTCTTCCTTTTTTACCAAAACAGATAAAGGAAACATCTTTGCCTTCAAGCTCTGATTTTATTAATTTGTCAGCTTTTGAAATTAAATTTGTATTAAAACCGCCACAAAGTCCCCTGTCAGATGTACAGAGGATGAGCGCCACTTTTTTTACCTCATCACGGGGAACAAGCAATGGACTTGCATCCTCGCCGGATTTACCGGCAATGCTTCCCAAAACCTCAGCAAATTTGCTGGCATAGGGTTTAAATGCCTCCATGCTGTTTTGAGCACCGCGCAATCTTGAAGTGGCAACCATTTTCATGGCAGAGGTAATCTGTCTAGTCTTTTTTACGCTGACTATCTTTGATTTTACTTCTTTTAAAGTTGCCATTATATTTACCTTTACGCCTATAAGTTAGTGAATAATATCACGAAAAATTTCCAAGCACCTATACAGTATCCTTGAATTCGTCATCATAGGCTTCAAGGCATTGTTTCAGTTTGCTTTCAATCTCTGCTGTAATCTCTTGTTTTTCAATTAAACCAGAGAATATTTCAGGGAAGCGATTTTCAACAAATGAATAAAGGCCTTCTTCATATTTTGAAACAGCTTCTTTTGGATACTTATCAATATATCCTTTGGTTCCAGCATATAGTGCGGTTACCATTTTGTGCATTGGAAGCGGTTTGAACTGAGGTTGTTTTAAAAGCTCAACCAGCCTCTCACCACGGGTCAATTGTTTTTGAGTAGCAGCATCAAGGTCTGAACCAAATGCAGCAAATGCTTCCAGCTCGCGGAACTGGGCAAGATCCAGACGAAGCGTACCTGCGACCTGTTTCATAGCCTTTACCTGGGCTGCGCCACCAACTCGTGATACTGACAAGCCAACGTCGATGGCAGGTCTGATACCGGCAAAGAAAAGGTCTTTATCAAGGAAAATCTGACCATCTGTGATGGAGATAACGTTTGTCGGGATAAATGCAGACACATCACCTTCCTGGGTTTCAATAATGGGAAGTGCTGTCAAAGAACCTGCACCTTCTGCAATACTTAATTTTGCAGATCTTTCAAGCAGACGTGAATGGTTGTAAAAAATATCACCAGGGAAAGCTTCACGTCCTGGAGGACGTCTGAGAAGCAAAGATACCTGACGATAGGCTGCTGCCTGTTTTGAAAGGTCATCATAAATGATCAGGGCATGCTCGCCTTTATCCCTGAAATATTCACCCATTGCACATCCTGCATAGGGAGCAAGATACTGCATGGCTGCCGGTTCAGATGCAGATGCAAGAACCACTGTTGTGTATTCCATTGCGCCATGCTCTTCAAGGGCTGCAACAACCTGAGCAACCGTAGATTTTTTCTGACCGCAGGCTACATAGATACATTTCATATCCGTATCTTTTTGAGCAATAATAGCATCAATAGCAACGGCTGTTTTGCCAATCTGACGATCGCCAATGATAAGTTCACGCTGGCCTCTTCCAACTGGGGTCATGCCATCAACGGCTTTTGAACCTGTGTAGCAGGGCTCATGAACAGACATCCTGGCAATAACCCCCGGGGCAACCATTTCCATGTTCATGAAAGTTTTTGCATTAATAGGGCCTTTACCATCAACTGGCTCTCCCGTTGTGGTAACAACACGACCCAATAGTTCTTCACCAACTGGAACCGAAGCAATCCGATCCGTCCGTTTTACAACATCACCTTCTTTGATTTTTTTATCATCACCAAGGATAGCAACACCAACGTTATCGGCTTCAAGGTTCAATGCAAGTCCCAGAATTCCGCCGGGGAATTCAACCAGCTCCATGGCTTTAACTTTTTCCAGACCATATACGCGGGCGATACCATCACCCGCTGAAAGAACTACGCCTGTTTCACTCAGGTCGACCTTTGTATCAAAACCTTTGATCTGGTCTTTTATTATCTGGCTTATTTCTTCTGCTTTAATTTCCATTAGACACTCTCACCTTTTTTTAATGTTTCTCTCATATTAATCAGCTGAGTTTTTACGCTGCCATCCAGAACAAGATCACCCAATCTAGTAACCACACCGCCTATGAGATTTGGATCCTGCTCAACATTCAGAACAATATTTTTCCCAGTCTTTTTTGATAATGCCTCTTTAATTTTATCAACTGCTTCTGATGATAATTCAGTTGCAGAAACTATACTGGCCTTGACAACACCTTTAAGCTCGTCTGCCAGATCTTTATAGTATGAAGCAATTTCTCGCAAAAAACCGATTCTCTTTTTATCAAACAAAAGAATCAGGAATGACTTCATGATAGCTGACAAGTCCGTGGCAGCTAAAACTGCCTCCAGAACCTTTTTCCTGTCATTTTTGTTGAACAAAGGATTTATCAATGCCTTTTCAAAATCTTCCTGTGTATTAAAAAGCCCGACAATAGAGTCAAGCTCTGTATTGTATTGTTCGGCCATGCCATCTTCCTGGCCGATAAGAAT
>JAHJDU010000421.1 GCA_018812385.1 Pseudomonadota bacterium | reverse complement strand
TCCACGAGAAATCTGAGCTAGAATCTCCTGCCTGGCATCATGATATTTTAAAAGCAAGAAAAGAAAAAATCGCCAGAGGGAAAGGGGAGTTCCTTTCTTTAAAAGAACTCAAGGCCCGGCATAATCGCTGATTGTCCAAGATGTTGTGGTTTAAAAAAACCATCTGAGACCATCTGAGAAAATCTGCGTCCTATAACATACCCATGAATCAAAAAAAAAATAGCAGATCAATTAATAAAACACGAAGGCCTGCGGTTAAAACCATACCATTGCCCTGCCGGCAAGCTCACCATTGGGGTCGGCAGAAATCTTGAGGACAAAGGCATTACTGAAGAAGAAGCCGTGATGCTGCTTGAAAATGATATTCAGGAGTGCCTTGAAGACCTGGAAACAATCTTCCAGGCCTTTGATCTGCTGCCGGAATCAGTACAACAGGTTCTTGTGGATATGCGGTTTAATATGGGTTCCAAAGGGTGTAAATCAAGCCCGTTGTAGTAATCATGCAGCCTCTACTTCCTCAGTCCGTTGCTCCCAGAAGTCTTCCCACCATCCATTCGCTCTTAAAATGCGTAAAGACAACATGGGATTTATTGAATCACTTTTCCAGCTGGCTCCTGGTATCTTTAATCTTTTTTGTGGAATTGATTTGTGGGCGCTTTCTATCTCTCCTGATCCTATTGGATAACCCATTGATTTAAATTTACCGTAATTTAATGAATCAGAAAAACGCTTGATATATCCGATTAACCGACTTCTTCTTTTGTTCGAATTTTTTTCATTTTCATCTTCAAGTTCCTTCAGCACCGCATCAATTTTTCCAGCAGAAATATCTTTAACACGCTGATTTACCCAAGCAGAGCGCTCCTTTTTCTTTATACCAAGTTCCTCGGCCGTTTCATACAAATGGTCCCTTAAATGTGATTTATCCAAAATAAATTGCATGGTTGAAAATTGCTTTTTCAACTCTTCGCTGAGCCCAATACCACCATCGGCTACGCCTACGACTTGTGTTTCCGGTGTCATACCAATTAAAACAGCAGCACTATGCATTTGACTAACGACACTCGGATATGAATCCATTTTACCGGCGAATATTTTTGATTCCGAATCTAATGGCCTTGCAAAACCCAGGCGAACATCCCGCCATTTTATAATTTTGGCTTTTTGGGGGTTATTATATACCGGTGTTGTTTCTGTCGTCCCTTCAACTCTGGTGAATTGAGCTGTACGGATTTCACAACCATCAAGTTCAACCAACATTTGTTTTATGGCATCATTATCCTGTACGGGCTCAACATCGGAAAACTTATCCTCTATGAAATCCATTGCCTGCTGAGCTGTCTTTTTAGTTGATCTGGCAACAGCACTTGGTCCGATTTCATAGTGATAATGTTCTCCGAATCTGGTCGCAGCATTTGCAAATGATTCTTCAATGCCAAAATCGCTTAACGCTCTAATAACTGCTTCACTACGGCTATTATGATAAATTTTCATATCATCAAGTAAAGGTTTTGAAGAGCTTATTCCTTCCAACCACAAGTATGGCGAACGTATTCCAATTCTACCAAATATTGTATTGAATGCGACCGTTGGATTTTTATGAACGATCAATCCTTTTTGTTTTTTTTTTCCGTTATCTGGTCTCTGGTTTTTTCTAAAACCTGTTTGCACGTTTTTAATCCAATATCCTGGACAATATCGGCAATATCCCGATCAATTAATGTGGCTCTCTGAGCAAGATTCTTTTCTTCAGAAAATATTTTATCGGCTAATTTTTTGCTAACCTCATCAATTATCTCTTGATAACAGTTTTTTTCCATAATGAAATCCTTATGTTCTAGGGGTTTATTTTCCCTTAACATAAAAAAATGAGGCTGTCTATAAAATTTTTACCCAATTGCTACAACGGCCATGATTTACACCCTACAGCATCCAGAGAATGATCAACAATGAAATCATCGAAAAACTTGTAATAATTGTGGTCAATGCGGCAACCTATCATGATCCAAAACGGGATAAAAAACCAAAGGTTCCAAAGGTCCTGGATGTATTGACCTCAGCATCTACCATTCCATTATCAAACTATACTTATGATACCATCCAATTGGTTAAACATAGGATTGATGAATTGAATGAATCCGTGCTGTTAAGAGAACAGTGTAACAAGATAATGACGGATAACAATTGCCCTGCAAAGCTGGAAGATAAACTTTATAAGGTTGATCTATATTTATCCCACCTGACCTTTGATGCCATTAAGGATGATGAAACCAGACATTGGTTCAAAACTTTGCCCACAAATTTTAAACTGCCGGGTGAAACAGTGGATAAATTAAAAGAGATGGGAAAAACATTGTTGCAGGAAAGTAAGGGGTTTGAGACACTAATGGAGGAAATCGGCACTGATTAATAACCATGTGAGCGAGGGGTCAGGTATAGGTTTGACCCTTGATTGAAATAAAAAACTTTCCGAACATTTTACTGTTGGAGAACTCATGCGATCGGAAATCGCTGAAAGAAAGGGCATAGATAATAATCCGCCGCAGGATTTAATTCCTAAGCTGAAGCGCATCTGTGAAAAAGTGTTGGAACCAATTCGAAAATATTATGGGCGGCCATTCAGGCCCAACAGTGGGTACCGGAGCCCTGAACTGAATAAAAAAATAGGCGGCTCAAAGAAATCACAGCATTGTCTGGCTGAAGCTGTTGACATAGAGATTCCAGGAGTAAGTAATTATGATTTATCTGTATGGATACGGGATAACCTGGAATTTGATCAAGTCATTCTGGAATGTTATCGGCCAGGCGAGCCGAATTCAGGATGGGTGCATGTCAGCCTCAAGGATTCGGATAATATAAATCGATCGGTCGCATTAACCTACAGTAATCAAAAATACAGTGAAGG
>JAHJDU010000420.1 GCA_018812385.1 Pseudomonadota bacterium | reverse complement strand
TTGTATTCATAGTTACCTCATCTGGATATTAATATTTAAGGTTGTTTGTTTTTGATTGCTGATAGATGTGAAGCAAGGCTCTTTTCAAGGTAAAGGCCTTCTGAAAGCCTGACATCCATGCCCCTGACCACTGCCTGTTTCGCAGCCCTGACAGCAGCCGGATCATGGGAAGCAATCTTTCGGGCCATCTCATTTGCATGGTCATAAAGTGTATCATCAGATACCACATGGTTAACCAGCCCGATCCTGAAGGCTTCCTCCCCGTCAATCCACTCGTCCGTGAGAAGCATTTCAAGGGCCTTTGATTTCCCCACAGTACGCGGAAGGGTCTGGGTTCCGCCGGCAGCAGGAATCATCCCCAGGCCAACCTCAGGAAGACCAAATCTGGCATTTCTTGAAGCGATTCGAATGTCACAGCACAGGGCTATCTCGATTCCGGAACCGAGGACATAGCCGTGAAGGGCGGCTATTATTGGCTGGGGCATGCTTAAAAAAAGCCCCCAGACATCTCTTTCGAAGCGAACCTTACGGGCTGCAATGGGAGAGGGGGCAGTGAGAAACTCACTTAAATCCGCACCTGCGCAAAAGGCCTTTTCTCCGGCTCCTTTAAAAATAACGACATATACGTCAGGGTCATCCTTGATGGCGCTCAAAATTTGGTAGAGATCATCGCGCATCTGTATATTATATGCATTCATTGCCTTGGGACGGTTAATTGTCACATAGGCTATCTTGTCTGTTTTTTCATAGATTATTGTTTCAAATCCACTCATATGCTTCCCCTCTATTCTCCACTGAACCGGGCTTTTCTCTTTTCCTGGAATGCTTTGATTCCCTCGGTCCGGTCATGGCTGGTGTGCAGTAAAAAATAAAGGTCGGCTTCCAGGCTCAGGGCCTGGTTCATGGTTAAATCCATCCCTTTGTTGACCGCTTCTTTTGTATATTTCAAAGCAATGGGGCCTTTGCCGGCTATTTTCTGTGCTGTTTCCATGACCCTGGATAAAAGCGCCTTGCCGTCAAAAAGCTGACTTACAAGCCCCATTCTAAGGGCCTCTTTCCCGTTTATGGTTTGTCCGGTAAAAAGCATTTCCATGGCATTGCTTTTTCCAATCAACCTGGATAACCGCTGTGTACCCCCGTCCCATGGAATTATGCCGTCATTGATATGGGGCAGCCCGAAAAAAGAAGCATGGGAGGCAACTCTCATGTCACAGGCAAGAGCCAGCTCCAGGGCCTGGCCCAGGGCATACCCGTTGATGGACATGAGAACCGGGATTTCAAGCTTTGACACAGGCGCAGCCCAGGACATGGGGTTGTCTCTTCCCGGATCAATGTTCAAAATGGTTTGACTCAGATCCAGTTCCTTTGGCGACCCGGTCTGTTCCAGACTGATGATAACCACCTGGATTTCCGGGTTCTGATAGATGGTACTGCAAAGTTCATTGAGCTCGTTGGCTACCTGGACCGGGTCCCCATAACAGGTTCCATTGCCATGCAACTGGATTACCATCACCCGGTTTTCCCTGTGAAATGACAAAATCTCATAACGCATTGTTCATGCTCCTGGTTTTATGGGTGCGCGCCACAGTTGTTTATTTATTTTCCAATATGGCCCCAATTAAATAGTGCCGGTCCTTCTCAGTTGCACCAGTTCCTCTTTTGAATATCCCAGATCCTCGCAAAATACCTCATGGTTGTGCGCTGATAAAGAGGGGGCTGTATCATTTAATTCCCAGTGGCTTTGGGAAAATCTCACGGGGGCGCCCGGACATTTAAACCCGTTGGTGCCGGTCAATTTTATGGTATCAAAGTATTCCCGTTTATTTAAGTGCTCACAATTAACAACTTCATCCATGTTTCTTACCGGCATAAACGGTACATGTTTTTCCCGGCATTTGTTGAAAATTTCTTCCCGTGTATGAGACATGAGCCAAGGGGACAAAAGATTGTCAAGGACTTCACTGTGTTCTCTTCCTGCCTTGGCCCTGTCCTTGAACCGCTCGTCCGATGCATACCATTCCGGTATCTTTCCGTCTCCCATAATCTCCAGAAATCTTTTCCATTCAGATCCCCGAAGGGCAATCATGGAAATATAGCCGTCCTTGCAGGGAAGCAAAGTATAGGGGTAAGGGGCAAATGTTCTGTGGCCGGACCGGGTTCTTTTGCGCCCTCCATATACAAACGCGGAAACCACGTTGCCCGTATGAAAAATAGACCAGGACTCTGCCTCTGAAATATCAATGTGCTGGCCCCTGTTTATTTTTATGTCGGCCATCAGGGCAGACATGATGGCATTGGATGCAATGACCCCGGTCTGGAAATTACCCATGGAGAAAGGCGGGGTTAAAGGTTCTCTTTTAGGATCACCCACAATGGAACTCATTCCGCCCATGGCACTGGCATTGATTGCATAAGCCTTATAGTCCCTGTAGGGACCTGTCTGGCCAAAGGGCGTGATGGAAATCACGTTCAGTTTCGAGTTGATTTCACGCAATGTGGTGAAATCAAGTTTCAACTCCTTTGCCAGGTAAGGCGGCAGATCCTCTATCAAAACATCGGCATCCTTGAGCAGTTCTGTGAAAATTTGTCTGCCGGTCGGCTTCCTGATGTCAAGGGTAATCCCTTTTTTATTCCGGTTTAAATAGTGAAATAATCCACTCCTGTCCGTATGGGGAATGTCATCGGGAAAAGGGCCGCATCTCCTGGATATGTCTCCTTTTTCAGGAGATTCGATTTTTATTACGTTTGCACCCAGACCTGCAAGAAGCATCCCGCAGAAAGGCCCTGAAATATATTGGGCCAGTTCGATGACTTTAATGTTTCCCAGTGTTTTGTTCATGGTTATTCTCCTAAACTTCACTATAATTTACAGCTG
>JAHJDU010000419.1 GCA_018812385.1 Pseudomonadota bacterium | reverse complement strand
TATGGGATATGATGTGTTATTTGATTTATATATAGGCATCGAAGATTCTTCATGCTTTAAAAAAATATATGAGTTTAAGCCACATGTAACCATTAATATTAATCACTTAAATAACAGGTTTTTAAGTGAGGATGTTTTTAATTTTGTTTGGTTTCAAGATCCTATGGAACATTTAGTAGATAACTCAAAAATGTATATTAGGGATAGGGATTATATATTTTCATATCAAACTATTTTTACTCAATTTCTTTTAAAAAAAGGCGTTGATGAGAAAAAGATATTTAAGCAGCAGGTATTTCCGATAAATCCTAAGGAATTTTTTTAACGTCGAGAAGAAAAATTTTAAAAATCCGAGTCTCTTTTTTTCATGCGACCCGAATACTGTAATTTTCCCGGTGCCGGCAGCAGGGGGAGTTGAGGAACCATATATGATTTTTTTTAACCGATCAACTATATTTTTTTTTAACCGATCAAAGTTCTCACGGCCGAGTAATAGTATGTACACCGAAATAATTTCCAGCCGGTGAACCACAATGGAATTTATTTTATCAATTTTATCGGTTTTATCGGTTTTATCAATTTCATCGGTTTTATCGGTTTTACAGGTTTTATCAATTTCATCAATTTTTTCAAGACGTGGCAGGCCCTGCTTCCAGATAGCAATAATGTGGACCTGGTAACCGGCAGATGCCAGGGTCAATGCTTCCTTTAAAACCCGGGAATCATTTTCAAAATGATTATAAACAAACATGTAGATTGTTCGGCTGATTTTGGTCATAATAAATTATGCCTGAAAATTAAGAACCAACATTATCCTGAAAGACTTACAATCAATTTTTCAAGTTTAGCTGCCTGTACCCGTCTTGAATGATGTTTTTCCACATATAGCCTGGCGCTCTTGCCCATTTGTCTTCTATATGTCCATGGTGTATTTTTCATGGCCATTATTTTTCCGGCAAGATCCCTGTGGTTATCAGGCTGATAGAATATCCCGCCCCCGCACTGGTCCAAAAGATTTTTTGCCTCACCTTCTATTCCCAAAAGAACCGGGGTTTCACAGGCCCAGGCATCAAATAATTTGGAAGGCCGGGCATGCTTGAAAATCTCTTTTTTCGCCAGGGGAACCAGGGCAGCGTCAACGGCAGAATACAATTCCGGCATGGCATTCCTGGGACGTTCCCCGATAAAATCAAGATTTTTGAGTCCCAGCCGGGCAGCCATGGATTCAAGTGCTGCTTTTTTCGGACCAGCTCCTGCAACCAGAAAATGAATATCAGAACAATGCCTTAATTCATCTGCTGCATTAAGCAGGGTTTCAAGATTCTGGGCAATTCCCAGGATACCGGCATACAGGACAATAAATTTATTGTGCAGGCCAAGATCAGATTTAAGGTTTTCCCCCCGGCTCTGGTCCCGGTAAAAAGAATCTATTGTGGCCCCATTGGGAATAAATTCAACCTTATGGCCGGGAATCTTTTTTTCCTTTTTCAAGGTTTTTTCAATTCCTTTTGTAACGGCAATCACTTTTTTTGCCCTTGCATAGCACATCTGTTCCAGTTTTCTGGCCATTTTAATGACAAAAGAATTCTTAATTTCCCCCAGCTCAATGGCAGAATCAGGCCAGATATCCCTGACTTCAAAATAGAATGGATTTTTTTTATACAGGCTGAGCCACAATCCAGCTCCTGCTGCCGGAAGCGGGGGGGATGTGGCATAAATCAAATCAAAATTTTGTCTCAGCAGAAACATTCCAGCCAGGGATGCGCCTGCCATAAAACTTAAATAAAATGCCAGCCGGGTTAAAAAATTCTTTTTTTGTGATGTAAATACCCGGATATATAATACGCGGATACCTTCTAAAACCTCTTTTTTAAAAAGCCGCCCCCTGTATCCCTTAAAAACAATACCGGCAGGATGATTGGGAATTTCGCATAAAACTATTACATCATGCCCTTTTGACTTCAGATACCGGGCATTTTCAAAGGCCCGGGTCTGGGTGGCCCCGGCTTCAGGCGGAAAATACTGGCTGATATACAGGATCTTCACGACCTGTTTTCTGGGTCCTGGACAAGTTCTTTAATAATATCCTCAAGCTCTATGACTGGGTTGAATTCAATATATTTTTGAATCTTTTCAATGCTGGGCACACGGCGCTGCATATCTTCAAAATCCCTTGTATAGGCCTGCTCATAAGGGATCATTTTTATCTCGGATTTTGATCCAATCACCTTTACCACCAGTTTTGCAAGTTCAAGTATGGAAATCTCCCTGGTTCCGCCGATATTAAAAATCTGCCCCACTGCGCTTTGCTGTTCCATGATTCTTCGCAGGGCAGTTACCACATCTCCCACATAGGTAAATGTCCTGGTCTGGTTTCCATCCCCATACACGGTCAAAGGCTCATTTTTAAGGGCCTGGTTCACAAACCTGGGCAATACCATGCCGTAACTGCTGGTCTGCCTCGGGCCAATGGTGTTGAACAGCCGGGTGATAATGACATCCAGATTGTTCTGCCGGTGCCAGCCCAGGGCCATGAATTCATCCATGAGTTTTGAAGCAGCATAACTCCACCTGAATTTACTGGGCGGGCCATATATGATATTGTCATCCTCTACAAGGGGTGCATGGAGGTGTTTGCCATAGACCTCCGAGGTTGAAGTGATCAACACCTTTTTTTTAAATCTGCCGCACATTTTTAATACTTTTTCTGTTCCATGGATATTTCTTTCAATGGAGGTCAATGTATTTTTCAGGATATAATCCACGCCCACGGCTGCAGCCAGGTGAAAAACCATATCACAGGTCCCGGTCAAATCAAGTAGGGTTTCCTGATCAAATATGGACTTATGATGGAAAAACAATCTTTTCTTATAATCCTCAATTTTTTCAAGATATTGAATATTTTCAATATAGCCCGTTGAAAGATCATCAATAATATAAACTTCGTGCCCTTTTTTTAAATACTCCTCTGCCAGATGAGAACCGATAAATCCTGCCCCGC
>JAHJDU010000418.1 GCA_018812385.1 Pseudomonadota bacterium | reverse complement strand
TGTTTATTAATTGTTTATAAGGAGCAGTAATGAGCGAAGAAATCAAAACCATGAGAAATGTGGCTCTGGCTGGGCATGGAGGTGCGGGCAAGACAACTCTTGCTGAGGCTATGCTATTTAAAGCCGGGGTTACCAACCGTCTTGGAAAGGTTGAAGAAGGAAATACCGTCATGGATTTTCAACCTGAAGAAACCAGGAAACAGCAGAGTATTAATACATCTTTTATTAAGTATACACATAATAAACATACAATTACGTTGTTGGATACTCCTGGTGATCAGAATTTTTTCTCTGCTGCTAAAACATGCTTTCCTGTTGCAGACTGCATGGCATTTGTTATTGACGGAGTCGGAGGTCCTTCTGCCATGACCGAAGAAGCTGCAGCCAGTGCATTGGAATATAATTTACCAGGATTTGTCATAGTCAATAAGCTGGACCGTGAAAGAGCAGATTTTTCAACCTGCATTGAGGCCTGCAAATCAGCACTTAAAAAAAAGGTGCTTCCCATTTGTTACCCGATTGGTTCTGAAAATAACTTTAAAGGGTTTGTAAATATTATTTCAGGCACGGCTTTTGAATTTGATGCCGACGGAAAACCAAGCAAAATAGATGTTCCTTCTGATATGTTGGATGATATTGAAATGGCAAAAGAAGAATTTATTGAAAATGTGGCTGAACTCAATGATGACCTTCTTGAAAAATATTTAGAAGGAGAAGAAATTACTGAAAATGAACTCAAAGCAACATTCAGACAGGGTATTCTGGATGCACAGTTTTATCCTGCCATTTGCTGTTCTGCCACAAAAATGATTGGTATTGATATGGTTTCTGATATTATCAATGATTATATGCCCTCTCCCCTTGACAGAGGAGAATGGACTGCAAAAGATGCCAAAGGTGAGGATGTTATTATTTCTCCTGATCCTGATGCAGAATTTTGCGGACTTGTTTTTAACACGATTGTTGATCCATATGCCGGCAGACTTTCCTTGTTTAGAGTGATTTCAGGAACCCTTGGAAAAGAAGGCAATATTGTTAATACAACAAAGGATACAAAAGAAAGATTTTCCCAGCTTCTTGAGATTGCAGGGAAGGAGCAAAAAACTATTACCTATGCCCTTCCAGGTTCTATTGTTGCTGTAGCAAAACTCAAAAGTACGCTGACCGGTGATACTTTGACAGGCGGAAAAGATATCCAGATTCCAGCACCCAGACCCATGCCGCCTGTCATTTCCTTTGCTATTTCACCCAAAGCAAAGAATGATGAAGATAAAATTCATGAAGCCGTCAGAAAAATTCTTGAGGAAGATACTGGACTTAAACTTCATCGGAATGACGAAACCAGGCAGACAGTTCTTTCTGGCAGAGGATTGGTCCATATTGAGGTGACCGCTGAAAAAATTCAGAGAAAATTTAATGTGGGAATGGACATTGAGACACCAAAAGTGGCTTATCGTGAAACCTTTAAGAAAAAAATTCGTGTTCAGGGGAAACATAAAAAACAGTCTGGTGGGCATGGTCAGTATGGTGACTGCTGGATTGTTCTTGAACCCCTTCCCAAAGGTTCAGGATTTGAGTTTGTTGATAAAATTGTTGGCGGGGTAATCCCTAAAAACTATATCCCGGCAGTTGAGGCAGGGGTCAGGGAGGCATCCAAATCAGGTATTCTGGCAGGATTTCCCTGTGTGGATTTCAGGGTAACAGTTGACTTTGGATCTTACCATTCGGTTGACTCCTCGGAAATGGCATTTAAAATGGCGGGAAGTATTGCCTTTAAAAAAGCTGCTGTGGATGCAAAAGCTGTGTTACTTGAACCTGTCATGAAGATTGGTGTAAAAGTTCCAGATGAGAGTACTGGTGATATTATGGGGGACTTAAATTCACGTCGCGGCAGGGTTCTTGGGATGGATTCCGAAGACGATAAACAGATCATCAATGCCCTGGTTCCCATGGCTGAAATACTGCGGTATGCACCGGATTTAAGTTCTATGACAGGTGGAAGGGGAACCTTTACCATGGAATTTGCGCAATATGATGAAATCCCCGGGGATCTGGCAAAAAAAGTCATTGACCGGGTAAATGCTGAAAAAGAAGAGAACAAATAAATAACCTGCCCTATAATTGACAAATCAAAACCTGGCAGTTGAGGGAATCTTTCTCAACGGCCAGGCTTTATTATTGGTTTAAAATTATTGGCTTAAATTGTAGATCCTGTCAAACATAGTTTTCCTTAATTCCTCCACAGATAAATCTTTAAAAGTCTCATATGGAAAAGGCTTGCCAATATTTACTTTTACCACACCAGGGCTTAAATTCAGACGTCCTTTTTGATTGTACTTAAACAACCCATTTATTCCAAATGGCAGAATGTCAGCACAGGCTTCTTTGGCTAAATGAAAGGGGCCTTTTTTAAATGGAGTCATTTCTCCTGTCACAGTCCTGTGGCCCTCAGGTAATATGCCGATGCTCATCCCGGACAAGAGTCTTTTCTTTGCTATTTCAAGGCTGGAAATTGCTTTTTTAAGGTTGTTCCTTTGTATGGGGATATTTCCCCATTTACGAACCAGGTATCCCCAGACAGGCAAAGAAAAATGATGGGCTGCTTCCACTCCGACAAAACATAAGGGAATTGCAACAGGAATAACAAAAATATCAAAAAGGCTTTGGTGGTTTCCCATGATCAGGTAAGAGTGATAAGGGTCAATGTGTTCTCTTCCGGTTACAACGAGCTTTATTCCAATTAACCGGATTAAAATACGAAATAAAAACCGGATCACGCGGACGGTGGTTTTTTGGGGAAATAAAAACATGCAGAAAGCAAGAATAAAAAAAGAAAATAAAAAAAAGAGGCAACCGATAAACCATAACCAGATTGATAATATTTTTTTCAATTTAGATACCTGAACATTCATAAAATCTTCTTGTTTACAACAATTTAGAATTTAAACTACAATGGGTCACCGCACTTTTATCTAAAAGATGTCCAAGTTCTCCTTCCTTTCTGGGAAAAAACCCCATACATTTTTCCCAGACTTCTTCGTCTTCCATGCAAAAATAGATCATCAGGTTTGGGGCATATTCTTTTATGCATGAAATAAGTTCCTTGTAAATTTTTATTCTTAAAGGTTTGAAATATCGCATTTTATTATCAAGGCCAAGAATAAATTCTCCATAAGGGATGGTTGAATGTTTGAATCTTTTTTCAATT
>JAHJDU010000417.1 GCA_018812385.1 Pseudomonadota bacterium | reverse complement strand
TTGCCACGATCAGGGGTAACAAATCAGTCATAGCCTTTACCTATAGTCCTTCATCGTGTCTGCCTTTGGAGACGATATTAATATAAATGATGGCCATTACCGCTGTAACAGCGATTCCCACACCAATTTCAACCCCTAGCATACCCAGAGCTCTCACATGATGGGGATCCCACACCAGGGGAGCCAGCGCTGCATAATCCAGAAAGTTTCCCCCCATGGGCATACACATGGCTCCAATACCAACATAAATTAACACCCCAAGGACTGCATAAATACCCAGAACTTTTTCCTTAACCCGCTTTACTAATGTTTTCAGGTCATAGGAAATGGCTAAAAGAATCAGGCTGGAGCCAAAAATTACCCCGCCCTGAAAACCACCACCAGGGGAAAAATCTCCATGGGCCACAACATAGAGGGCATAAATCTGGATAAACGGGATTAAAATTCTACAGATAGTTTTGATAATCAAATCTGACGGAACCCAGTCCTTGTCCATATGTTCAAACACTTTTCCCCCATTCAGGATTTTCTTATTGTCTTTTACATGCAGGATAACCCCTGTGGGCTTATGCCGGTAAAAGCGTTCTTTTCTCTCTCTAAAATCCCTTAATAAAAGGAAGCATGCCAGACCTGCACAGAATATAACAGCAGTTTCAAACATGGTATCAAAACCACGATAATCTGCCAGGACCGCTGTTACAAGGTTGGGAACCTTTGTTTCCTCAAGGGCTTTTTCGATATAATAATCTGAAAGATGGATTGAAGCTGGGGAATGTGGATCACCCCAGTCTGGAAATTCCCCTGTTCCATACAGCAATAATGAGCCTGTCAGGCAAACAATAATAAATCCTAGAAATCTCAATCTTTTGTCCTCCTGCTAGTCCTGAAAACAGCTGCAACAAAGAAAACTGTACTGACGCCTGCTCCAACTGAGGCTTCGGTAAAGGCAACGTCAACTGCCCCCATGACAGCCCAGAGCAGACACATCATAAATGAATATGCACTAAATAAAATAGCAGTCCCGAGCAGATCTTTGACAGATATGGCAGCAATAGCGCAAAAAATGACAAAGGTTAACACAATCAAATCAATTGGCCAGTGCATGATTAACCCTTTCGTTTCTTTTTGGTCCAGTGTCTTAACCCTGCCCGCATTCCAGCGTCAACAATGGAATGGGTGGCTGTGGGACTGGCGAGAAACACAAAAAATACGATTAAAAACATTTTTATGGAAAGCAACAAAGATTCCAGGGAAAAATGATGAAGATTATACAATGCAAGCCCCATCACCATGGCAAGTATCCCCAGGGTATCAAGCTTTCCTGCCGGATGGAGCCTGGTGTAAAAATCAGGCATCCTGATGATACCAACAGCCCCACCCAGAAAAAATAACAGGCCGATAAGTAAAAGTAAAATAACAAGTATATCCATGATTGCTCCAGATTAATGATCAATCCATAAAGGATTCTTCGTACAGCCCTTTTCTTTTGTGGAAATAGCGTGATGCTGCCAGCACAGCAATAAAATTCAAGAAAGCATAGGCCAGTGCAATATCCACAAACATGTCAATGCGCTCATAAAGGAAACCGATGAGCAATAGAAGAATAACGGTCTTGCTTCCGATGGCATTGACACCAATGAGCCGGTCCAGAACCGTGGGACCGAACAAGGTTCTATACATTGAAAAAAGCATCAGGAAGCATAACCCCAATGCAACGCTTAGAAAAAAAGTATTCATATCTCTTCTCCAAAAACTTTAGCAACTTTTTTTAACATGGTACCGGGCAAACTTTGAGCAGATTCCCTGTCAATTGCATGCACCCTGAAAACACCATCTTGATCTGCTGTCACAGTAATGGTTCCAGGCGTCAGGGTAATGGAGTTTGCCAGGGTTGTTATGGCAATATCGGATTTTAAATTGGTTTTAAAGGTAATAATGTGAGGATCTATTAAATCTTTCATCCGTGGATGAAAGGCAAGGTACAGCAGATGAAAATTGGCTTTAATAATTTCCCAGATCAACCAGGGAGTATATCTGATAAATCTAAAAAATATTTTAATATATCCTGTCTCCATGACTGGAAACAACAGATCATAAAAATAGTATGCCACAAAAAAACTTGAAATACCCCCCAGCCATAACAATAGAGGATCAAATTTTCCTGACAGGACAATCCAGGACAAAAACATGAGAATAAATGTAATCAGAAAAGAAAAAAATGATTTTAAAGATGTGGCTTTTGTGTTGCATTCTTCTTTGGCAACACCATTATTGGAATCTGTCAAAGAACTACCCTCCTCCAAATATCATGAGAATAAAAGGCCAATAAGAGCTATCTTTCAACGCCATACAGCTTACGAAATTTCCCGTACAGCTTAGATAAGGCACCTTCTTTTTTTGCCCCTGTTTGAGAACTGTCAGATCCGGAGGATGATTGTTCCTGTTGAATCCTGTGATCATAAGCCGCGTTTATGGTCTCAATAAGCGTATCCATATCCACAGGCTTTGATAAAAACTTAAATGCATTATATTTACCGCTTTCCAGCGCATTTTCAACACTTCCATGCCCGGTGAGAACAATACAGGGCAACATTGGTTGCAAATCCTTCAACCTTTTTTGGACTTCAATCCCGTCAATGCCGGGCATCTGTAGATCCACCACCGCTACATCAAAGTTTTCCTTTGCAGCAGCCTCAACCCCTTCTTCGCCTGAAAAAGTAGTTTTTACTGTGAATCCATCAATAACAAGTCGTTTGGCAAGGTATTTTAAAAATGTCTGTTCATCATCTATAAAAAGGAGCTTCATAATATATCCTTACAATGACATTAACTCCATCAATCTCCATCTCAAATTAATTTGTGCATATAACAAAAGTATGATTTTGAGTCAATAATTAATATTTACAAAATCCGGCTATATTGTAGCTGGATTTTATCTACCTCATGTTTATAACCTAAAGGTCAGAACTAAAAAAGGCAAGAGCTAAATATTTTCCCCCCTGGATTTTTTTTTCCCTGGAATGAGAAGGCATGGGAAGATGGATTTATCAGCAATATTTTTTGAAATAGAGCCAATCCACCGTTCCAAAATAGCTGCTTTTTCACTGGAACCTAGAATGATCATACTTGCCTGGTATTCTTTTGCTGCTTTTTCAATCTCTTTTTGGGGATCACCGACATACACATGGGGTCTGGCATTAATACCCGCTTCTTCAAGCTCATCACAAAGATCATCAAGCTTTTTCCTTTCAGCCTTTCTAACTTTCTGAACTTCATGGGCATCCGAACTTTTTAAGGCATTGTCTTTTACCACATGCATGATATGAATTTCGCCTATGACATTTTTTAATCCTTTGATATATTCAATGGTCTTTTTACCGGTATCTGACCAATTTGTAGCAAATAACGGCCGTTCAAACAATTTTTCAGGTACAATATTATCTTCCCTCATATGCTTGAAAACCAGAATCGGCACTTCTGTCCGCCGCATCAATTCAATGACATCAGAACCGGCATAAAGCTGCTCCAATTGTCCTTTATGGGAACGGCCAATCACGATCAGGTCAGGGGCTTCTTTCTTAATAACTTTTAGAATTTCAGGAATAAGACTTGCGACCTCTATATATGCACCCACTTCCATACCCATTTCAAATAAATTTTCCGCCCAGTCAATAAACCTGATATTTGCGGTTTCTTTTAATTTGACTTCTTCTTCCTTAAGATATCCGCTACCTCTTTTCATGGCAACTTTGTCTCTTTCAATCACATTCAGAAAAATGACATGTTCCAATGCCGCTTTTCTAAGTGATAATAAAGAATTGAGTGCGCCATAACAAAGTTCTTCAAACTTGGTTACAAAAAGCAATTTTCTGATTTCCATAATATCTCCGATCTCAATATTTATATCCATTGATTAACCGATTTTTTTCTTGATTGCCGCTAACAGCTCTTCGGGTTCAACCGGTTTTTCCAAATAGATATCAGGTTTGGGAACTTCTCCTCCTTTAAACTCATCAAGTACTTTTTGAGATTTCAGAAAAGATCGAAGGGCAATTCCTGTAAACATGATAACTGGTATTTTTTCCAGCTTCTCATCTGTTTTCAGCTTGCGGTACAATCGAATTCCACTCCCCCTGGGCATCAATACATCCAGGATCACTAGATCGGGGTGCTCTTTTTCGATCATTTCTAAGCCTTCCACACCATCTTTAGCGACCAAAGGTATATACTGATTTTCTTCCAGAACAGTGACAACAAATGACCTGACATCCTGATCATCATCTATCACAAGAACCTTTTTACTCATAATTCATCCTCCTTGGTCAATTTATATCGACCGCCTTTGCTTTTTCATGGGGAAGTTTAATCGTAAATGTGCTTCCATTTCCCGGACTGGTTTTGATTTCAATTACACCTTTGTGTTCTTCAATGAGTTTTCCTGTAACAAGAAGTCCCAAACCTGTTCCCTTTCCCCCTTTAGAGCTGAACATGGGGTTAAACAGCTGCTTTTGCGTATCTTCATCCATACCACAGCCATTATCTGTAACCTCAAAACAAAAATAATTGTTTTTATCCATATAGGTTTTTACCTTTACTTCATGCTTTTTGGAAATATCTTCATCTTCAATACAAGCATCAATGGCATTATTGATAATGTTAAGCAGCGAGTTATGGATGGTTTTCGGATCTGCCAGAACTTCGCCGATACCAGTATCCAATTCTTGTGAAATACTGACACCTTTTGAGGCCACAAAATCTTTTAAGAGCTCTGTGATTTCAGTTACAATATCATTGGGAACGCAATTTTCAAATTCCGGTTCTCTCTGCTTGGAATAAGTCAATAGATCCTGGGTTAAATCCCCTATTCTTTTAATATTTCTCTTTATGGTTTTCCAACCTGTTTTAAGTTTCTCTGTATCATTTTTGGCAATCCCCACATCAACGACATAACTGCCGCCTTTAAGCCCGATGAGAATATTCTTTACGTAATGGGCAAGACCGCTTACCGTCTGCCCCACAGCAGCCAGTCGTTCAGACTGAACCAATTCCTTTTCAAGCCTTTTTATTTCTGTCAGATCTTGAAAAAAATTAACAGTTCCCATAAATTCACCCTTTTCATGGAGTACATTGCTTGTATACCGAACCGGTATTTGTCTGCCGTCTTTAGTGTTTATTATATTTTCTCTCCATGGTAGTATGTTCTGCTGTTTTTCTTCTTTGGCTTTGGCCTGATTTTTAAATATTTTAGCAATTTTTGGTGTATAAAGATCATCTATAGTCATTTTATTTCTGACATCTTTTACTGCCTCACCAAACATCCTTGCAGCTTCAGGGTTATACACAACTACCTTCCAGCCATAATCAAATGCAACAATGGCATCAGTGGAACTTTTTATTAATAGACGTTGAAAATCAGATTTTCGACTAATTTCATCAGTTGCCTCTGCAATTTTTATTTCAAGATTTTCAGTATATTCTTTGAGTTTTGCTCTGATGGCAATCTTTGCTTTTGCCCTATCAAGAGCAATGGCCAGGGCCTCATCCCTGACAGGTTTATTGATAAAATCACTGGCACCAAACTGCAAAGCTTTGATGGTTGAATCTATATCCCCATGCCCTGTTACAATGATCACTTCTTTTTCAGGATCAATCTCCTTGATCTTTTTTAGCAGCTCAAGTCCATCCATTCCCGGCATTTTTATATCCGTCACAACAATATCCGGGGCTTCAGTTTTAAAGACTTCCAGCCCCTGCTCACCACAATTGGCTGTAACCGTTTCATACCCATCGCTGCGAAGAGACATGGAAAGCAGTCTGACAATAATGTCTTCATCATCAACAATTAATATTTTATTGGCTGTCATCGTTTATTTCCTTATTTAATCGCCGGAAACTTGATAATAAATTTAGCGCCCTTTCCATACTCACTTATTATATCAATGGTTCCTTTATAATCTTTTATTATTCCAAAACTGATACTGGTCCCAAGACCGGTCCCCTTACCAGTTTCTTTAGTCGTAAAAAAGGGTTCAAATATCTTTCCTTTCACCTCATCCGTCATGCCAATCCCGGTATCAGACACCTCGATCACGACCTGGCCTTCTTTTGCATATGTTTTGATTCCCAATATTTTTTCAACCGGAGCATCCTGTTTTTCGACTTTTTCATCCATGGAATCAATGGCATTGGTCACAAGATTGATAAAAACCTGTTCCAGACGATTGTGCTCTGCCAGGATTTCAGGAATTTGTGGATCAAGATCCAGATTCACATTTATAGAATGAACTATCAATTGATGGCCAAGTACCTTGAATACATCATTGATAGGATCGTTAATTATTAATTTTTTAAGGTCTCTTTCAGATTGTCTTGCAAAGTCCCTGACATGCTTAATAACACCGGCTGCTCTGGCAACATTATCAATAATATCGTTAGCCATCATCACCAACTCATCGTCTGGAATTTTGAGTCCTTTTTTGATCATTTTCAAAATCAAATCTGAACAAATCTGTATCACATTCAACGGCTGGTTGATTTCATGGGCCATGCCGGCCGCCATGGTTCCCAGGGTGGCCAGTTTTCCAGCCTGGATCAGCTGGGTCTCTTTTTCAACGCTTTCCGTGATATCAGTTGCTGACGCAATCAGGACATCCCTGTGACTATATGTCGTATTTACAACCTTAACATTAACAAAAAATGAGGTCCTATCTTTTTTAAAATGCTTTTTCTTGGTAAACAGTAT
>JAHJDU010000416.1 GCA_018812385.1 Pseudomonadota bacterium | reverse complement strand
TCCAAGTTTAAATGTCTCGAATTTTTCTTCATAGTTTTTCCAAAATTCAGGGTCTTTGACCATTCGTTTATTTTTGTATTTTTGTAGGTCGCTCATGCAGGCCTCCTTTGTGAAAAATAGTCTTTCTTCCTCTGTTCAGCTTTCTTAATTGCTTTTTGAGGAGTTTTTTGGGATAGAGAATCAAGGTAGTCCTCAATAGGACATTTACCATTATTTAAGTGGTAGAAAATTATTTTTCTCATACGCTTAAGTTAGCATAGATGCGAACAAAAGACAAGGTAAAAATCGCACACCCAAACAGAAAAATACTGAGAGGCAACCGCAGATTTAGGAGTGGACTTTGTCAGAAGCGTTCATTAAATTTGATAATATAAAAAATTTAAGGCGACTACTTCTGGATATAGGGTTGGGTATCCAACCACAATATATAGCACCTTGTATTTTTTCATCCCCAAGTGTAACTGTAGCCGAGATGACAAAATCCCATTAGAATTTTATACGTCATGGTAGACATTTTTTGTCTGAATTGATAAAAAACAATTGTGGTGAATATTCAAAATATTGTATGCTTCATATAAAAAGGTTAAATCATGGACACGAATGAGAAAATAGATTGCATCAGGCAATTGATGAGAGACAGTAATATTTCTGCTGTTATTATTCCAGGCAATGACCCCCACCAGAGTGAATATGTTGCCGAACACTGGCAGGCAAGAAAGTGGATCACCGGATTTTCAGGCTCTGCCGGAACAGCTGTTATTACAATTGAACACGCCATTTTATGGACTGATTTCAGATACTATATCCAGGCTGAAAAGCAGATCTCAGGTTCACTGTTTGAACTATTTAAAATGGGGGAACCTGATGTTCCCACCGTTGAAACATGGCTTGCCGATACGCTGAAGCCCTCTGACACCATTGGTATTGACGCAAATATCTTCAGCATGGCTGATGTGAAAAAAATGTCAGCGGAGTTTGAGGCCAAAGGGCTTTGTCTTAATACGGGAATTGATTTTATCACTGAATTATGGAAAGACCGGCCGGTCAGGCCGAATTCACAAGCTTTTTCCCTGTCGGAAAAATATACCGGAAAAAGCCGTGGTGATAAAATCAGTGAAATCCGCAGGCAGATGGATGCTTTAGGGGCATCATATCATTTAATGGCAACCCTTGACGATATAGCCTGGACCCTGAATCTTCGGGGAAAGGATGTTCATACAAATCCTGTTAATATTGCCTTTGTATTGTTAGCCCCTGAAAAGGTGTTTTTATTTGTCAGTAAAGAAAAAGTGAATGATGCCCTTGTAAAAGAATTGAACCTGGATGGCATAGATATTCTTGAATACGAGGACATATATGCTGCATTATTGAAAATTCAAGATGATGGAATCATTCTGGTTGATCCGGCAAATACAAACTATCGGCTCTACCAGTCCATTAATAAAAAATGTAAAATTATTGAAAATCCCAATCCTGCCATTGCACTGAAAGCCATAAAAAATGATATTGAAATTGCCCATTTAAGACAGACTGCAATAAAAGATGGCGTAGCTGTTGCAAGTTTTCTTTTCTGGCTTGAGCATCAGCCAGAGGATGCCAGGATTACTGAACTTGCGGCTGCTGATAAGCTTTATGCATTTCGAAAAAAACAGGACTTGTTTGTTGATAACAGTTTTGATCCCATCATGGCTTTTAAGGATCATTCAGCCATGTGCCATTATTCTGCAACCCGGGAAACAAATGTGGTCATTGGTAATACTGGTATGTTTTTAACAGATTCAGGGGGAAATTATCTTACCGGTACAACAGACATTACCCGAACAATTTTTCAAGGAGAGCCTTCAAAACAGCAGATAACAGATTATACCCTGGTGCTCAAGGGCCATATTGCAGTGGCAACAATTTTTTTCCCCAAAGGTACCAGGGGCTTTCAGGTTGATACGCTATCAAGGCAGTATTTATGGAAACAGGGAATGGATTTTGGTCATGGAACAGGACATGGCGTGGGCTTTTTTTTGTGTGTTCACGAAGGCCCGGCAAGGATAAGTCCCCATCCCGTTGATGTAAAACTTGAAAAAGGCATGTTGTTGACCAATGAACCCGGTCTTTACAGGGAGGGAGCTTACGGCATAAGGCTTGAAAACATGATTCTTGTGGATCAGGCTTTTGAAAATGAGTTTGGAACATTTATGAAATTTGAGACCCTGACCAATTGTCATTTTGAAAGAAATCTGATTGACCCAAATTTGCTGTCAAAAGATGAAAAAGACTGGATCAATACCTATCATGACAGGGTATATAAAAAGCTGTCCCCCAGTCTGGATAAGGATGTGGCATCCTGGCTCAAGGAAAAAACAAGGTCGATATAAAATTGTTATAAACCCTATAAAAAGGTGGCATGGTTTTTGATAGGTTATTGAATCAGATAAATAGTACCTGATCGAAAATCTGAAAAGTTTAAGATAAAAATATACCATTATAAAAAGAGGAGAAAAATTATGATTAGCTGGTTATGTAGTAAATGCGGGTATACGCTTGAAGCCGATACCCCTCCTGAAGTGTGTCCGTCTTGTAAGAGT
>JAHJDU010000415.1 GCA_018812385.1 Pseudomonadota bacterium | reverse complement strand
TTTATAAAAAAAATGGGTATATTGATCCCATCGTTAAAATAAATCCTGAACAAGCAGATGAACTGGAACTGGCTATTTTGATTTCCGTTGAAAAAAAAGAATTCCTGAAAATAAACAAGATTGAATTTCACGGCAACAAAAACTTTTCCGATACCAGCCTTAAAATGAAAATGAAGTCTTATGAACCTCCAATCTTTTTATGGAGTAATGGGGAAAGATCCATTCAAGAGGATATTGAAAAGGATATGAAAAAACTTCTGACATTTTACAGGAAAAAAGGATTTGTCGAAGTTGTAATCAATTATCATCTAGAAAAAAATGATCAGGCAACAACCATTGGAATCATAATACATATTGATGAGGGCCCCAGATACAGGATTACCTTTTCCGGAAACCACCAGTTTTTAACCTATACCCTTAAAAAAGATCTTATTCTGTCAACCAAAGGGAATTCCAATGATTTTGAGCTTAAAAAAAGCCTGAGAAATATTAAAAAACGATATGAACAGGCCGGATATAAAGACTGTAGGGTAAACTACACGGCCAAAAATATCGAGGAAGCCGGCAGCCGAATAAGGGATATACATATTATCATTGAAGAAAACACCCGGTATCTTGTAAGATCCTCAATTATTAAAGGATCTGAGTCCATAAATGAAAAAGAGTTGAAAAAAGAGCTCCTCACCCTGGAAAAAGCCTTCCTCTACGACGGCCCATTTGTTGACAACAAATTTCACGATGACACAAAGGCTGTGGAAAGCTATTACATCAATCAAGGGTTTGTAGACACAAAAGTGACTGGAAATGTCTTCTGGGATAAAAAAAATGAAGCCGGAATTGTTTATGGTGATGTTATATTCAGTGTTAACGAGGGGTATCAAAAAACCATAACAAAGGTCTCTTTTCAGGGCCTGCCTGATCAGTTTGAAAAAGATCTCGGACAAATTATTGAAATCAGGCCTGGCAAACCTTTTGTAAAATCTCTTGTTCAAAAAGACAGGATGGCGATTCTTTCTTATCTTGCTGAAAAAGGATACATATATGCAAAAGTTGAGGCCCAGGTAAAACCTGAAACAGAAAAAGAAACCTGCTCAATTGAATTTCACATAGATAAAAATACGCATGTGACTGCTGCTGGTGTTTGGACATTTGGTAATTTTCGCACAAAGGATTCTGTTCTGTTAAGACATAATATCATCACGGATGATGAAAGCGTGTCTCTGAATAAATTTTTTGAGTTGCAGAAAAATATTCGAAATATCAATAGTATTGAAAAAGCGGAATTTAAGGTACTGGGAATTAAGGAGAACTACGACCAGGTCTTTTTTATAGCAGATGTTGAAGAAAAAAAACCCTATTTTCTTGAAGCAAGTCTGGGATATGATACAGCCAGGGATATTTATTTTTCAGTATCTTTAGGAGACAAAAACTTTATGGGAATGAACAGGGAACTGTTTCTGGGTGCTGAAATTTCAGGAATTGGGTATGAAACTATACTGGGAATAAAAGATTTTGATTTCATGTCCCAATATATTCTAACCCAGCTTTCCGTTTACGCGTCCCAGGAAGAATTAAAAAACCAGGGTTTTGGTTCCAGAAAATATGGATCAGAACTCTCATTTGAAAAAGATTTTTTTCGCTACCTGAAACTGGGTACAAGTTTTAACCTGGAATCCCGGGAGCAGTATCCAGTGTCTACGTCAAAAGGGGTTGATTCTGAAATTTATGTTACCAGAGGAATTGCCACGATTACCCCTTTTTTAACCTGGAGTACGGTTGATTCCTTTATAAAGCCCACGGAGGGATTCTATTTTAACACATCAGCCGCATACAATAGGGATGTTCTGGAAGATCTTGATAATTTCATAAAATACCGGGTCAAAACCAAATATTATTTCCAGGCATTCCCAAGGCTTGTGCTGGCATTTCACGGAATGTACGGGTTTATCCAGAATCTTGGCATGGATTCCAAGCTTCCTGATGACCAGCTCTTCTTTCTAGGAGGCATTTCCGATGTAAGGGGTTTTGGAGAAAACGAGTTGTTTCTTGACAATCTTGGAGATCCTGCCGGAGGCAAGACGCAAATTGCCGGTTCAATTGAAGCCCGCATCGATCTGGGTATGAATTTTGAACTACCTGTTTTTTTGGATGCAGGATCATTGAAAGACAAGGGTATTGAAGGTATAAACGAAAAATTTAAGTTCACGGTGGGGACAGGCATCCGGTACATGACCCCCCTTGGTCCTGTTGGGCTTTTATATGGATATAAACTGAACCCGGATGATAATGAGGACTCAGGTCAGTTTCATTTTTCAATCGGGTATACTTTTTAGGCACTTGAAAATTTTCAAATAGTCAAAAAATGAGGGTTTGTACAAAATGAATTACTAAAGTACCATTTGGGTTAGTCTAACTTGGCGGGAAAAGACAGATAAAAAAAATATGACGGATTGGAAAATATAAATAATATCAGGAGGAAAAAACAAATGACAATACTTAATAGTGCGCTGACAATAAAAAATATGTCAATTAGAAACAGGCTTGTACTGCCCTCTATTACAACAAACTACGGGTCATCCAAAGGTTTGGTTACCCAGGATATCCTTTGTTTTTACAAGGAACGGTCCAAAGATATTGGGCTTGTAATTGTTGAAGCAACTTCTGTTCAAGCAACTGGGTGTATTGTTCCAGGAAGTCTCGGGCTCTGGAATGATTCTCAGATTCCAGGCATGACAAAGCTTGCAAAAACCATACAGCAGCAGGGTGCCCTGGCCGTTGTACAATTAAATCACGCAGGGCCACGGTGCCCCCCACATAAAAACAAAAGACATGGATTTTCTCCATCCGGTGTGGCCTTTCGCCCGGATGTTGAGCCAATTATCATGAATACCCAAGACATAGAACAATTGATAAATGATTTTTCAAAAGCAGCGATTCGAGCTTTCAAAGCCGGATTTGACGGTGTTGAAATTCACGGGGCCCATCTGTATTTATTGAGCCAGTTTTTATCTCCTTTGACTAATAAAAGGGATGACCGCTATGGTGGTGATGCCAGAGGTCGTGCTACCCTGGCTTTGGAAATTGTAAGAAAGGTAAGAGAAGAACTTGGGCCAGAATATCCTATTTTTTTCCGGATAAATGCCCTGGAAAGAATTGATGGGGGACAAACCCTTGAAGATGCACTTGTCATCGGCAGGTTGCTGGCAGATGAGGGTGTGGATGTCCTTGATGTTACCCTGATTGCCCATGGCGGCTGGAAACTCCTTGATGATAACCTGAAGGTCACACGTAACCTGAAGGTCACAAGTAAAAAATTGCTTGGGGGATCGTCAGCTTTGCCCAAAGATCAGCCTTCAGGGGCAAATATTGCCCTTACTGCTGCTTTCAAAGAAAAAATCGGGCTTCCAGTGATAGCAGTGGGAAAGTTTGGTATTGGTCAGGCAGCTGTTAACGCTGTTGAAAATGAAAAAATTGACATGGTTGCCATTGGTCGGCAGATGATCTGCGATCCTAAGACAGCCAGAAAAATGCTTGATGGAAAGGATAATGATATTATTCCATGTGATGAATGCCTGACCTGTTTTGCCACCATTGGAAAAGCAGTTCCCATGGCGTGCAAAGTCAATAAAAATTTACCTTTTTGAAAAACATTAGAGAGGTTAGTTATATTTTTTTTTAAGCCAGGATTCAAAATCAAGAGATATCTCTTTAGGCACGGGTGGCTTAATCTCTTTCTCTTTGTTTTTATTGGATCGAGCTCCTTGGATTTCAAGAGATTGTTTAATGTCACTCACCTCTTTTATCAGTGTGGAAAGCCTTGATTCAATATTAAAAAGAGCTTTCTTGATGTCCGGGTCTTGTTCTTTCTGTTTTTTAGTTTCAGATTTTTGGGAAACAGGTTCTTTTTCAGGCTTATGATGTTTTTTAAGAAAAGACAGGCATTTGTCCCAGAAAAGCTCCAGGGGCATAACCTGTATCTGTCCTGCTTTGTTTAGCAGTTTTCGGGTAATGGAATTGATACATTTTGAAGCAATTGTATCGGGAAAAAGTATAACAAAAGGGGTCTGGGCGACGATAGCAGCCCGGACATTTTTATCCAAGGCCACAATTCCCAATGGTTGTATTTTGATGGAAAGGAATTTATTGACAAGCTCTTTTAACTGGTCATAGGCTTTTTTAGCAAATTTACCTGACATTGCCTGGTTGATCACCACCTTGACAGGAAGGTCATACTGATACTTTGACAGCACTTTTAACATGGAATATGCATTGGTCAGGGATGTGGGCTCGCAGGTGGCCACAAGGATGATTTCATTGGATGCCATGCAAAAGGAAAGAACCTGAGATGACATTTCCCAGGATGTGTCCAGGATAAAATAATCATAATCCTCAAGGTCTACAAATGCCTTCACAAGTGTATGGGCCTGTGCCTGGGTCAGGTCAGTGATTTTTTTCACCCCTGAACTTCCCGGGATAATATCTATTCCCTGATAATTTTTAATGATTATATCGTTTAAACTGGATTGACCTGAAATAACTGATTCAAGATTTTTTTTAGGATAAATACCCGTGAAAATATTGATATTGGAAAGGCCAAAAGCAGCGTCAAACAAGCAGACTTTAAATCCTTCCGAAGCCAGAGACAAAGATAGGTTTAGACTGACGCTGGTTTTTCCAACCCCATCTTCTCCACTGGTAATTGTAATAATTCTTGCCATAATGATTTACCTATGTTTTGGGAAATGCAATTATTGTAACATTCCTGTTTTCCTTTTTAAAGGAAAATTCTATAATTTGATTGTGATATTCCAGTGTAATTTTCCTGTGGGTATGTATAATAAATTCGTTAAATTCATTTTGAAGGTCGACGCGTTTTGAATTCCCGATTAATTGCCGAAGCAATTCATATCGTTCATACAACGTCTGGATGGCATCATTTTCCTGTTCAGGGTCTTTAATGGATGTCTTAAAATTTAAAAGCAAAGAAAGATCCAAAGGTTTTTTTCTGGATGGGGTTGTGGGGGCTGTGACCCTATCGCTTTCATATAATTTATTATGCAATTTTGAAAACCACGAAAAAGAAATAAACACAGTTTTAAACCGGTATTGGGGAAAAAGATCATTCAAATTTCGTATGAACAAAATATTTTCAGGATCTGTAATGCCAAAGAGTATTGTATTATTCTTTAAAATCAATGGTATACTCTTGTTTTCCCAGGATTTCTGTTTATCCAGGGCTTGAATCAATACTGCGATGTCTTTTTTGTCATAGATAAAATTACTGATGGATTTGAATGGAATATGAAACAAATCAGATAATAGAATATGCATTTCATTGGTTGAAACAAGCCCTGAGTCAATAAGACTGCTGATAAAGGGAATATTTTGTTGTTGTGCGGTTTTTTCTGCTTTTACCACCACCTCTCTGGTCAGTATTTTTTCTGAAACCAGGGCTGATTGAATGGATTGTAATCTATTATATTTATGAAGAACATAATAATTATCCCATGGTGTGATCAAATTCAGATCACATAAAATCATTCCAAAAAGGCGTTTTTTGTTCAGTGGTGAGGCGGCCTTTTCCTTTTCCTGAAGCAAAAGGGCCTTATGAATGTCGTCCTGGCTTATGAATCCTTCTTTGGCAAGGAGTTCGCCAGTTTTCATCGGCTTAACCATTTTTAAGAATATTTTTTGTTGATCCTGCAATGGTTTTAACCCTTTATATTTGTTTTCGTTTTGACGAGATGACGGGCAGGGTGATAATAAAACTGGTTCCTTTGCCCTGCTGTGATTCACATCTGATTTTTCCATTCAATTCTTTTACAATGGAATGGACAATGGAAAGTCCGAGACCTGAGTTGGAGGGTCCTGTTTTAGTTGTGGTATACGGTTCAAACAAAGTCTCTTTTAGTTTTTCGTCAATCCCGGGTCCATTGTCTGAAATTATGAGCTCAACATTTCCTGGGATTTGTTTTTTTTCGTCAATCAGTATTTTTGGCGAGTCAGGTAAAAAGCGTGTGGTGACGGTGATTTTACCCCCTTTGTCCATGGCTTCTGCTGAGTTTTTTACAAGATTGATCAAGACCTGTTTTAATCCATTCAGGTCTGTTTTGACTTTGGGTATTTCAGGATCAATATTGATGGAAGCTTCAATCTGTCTTGGCAGCAGGATTGATTTTTTTAAAAGTTCCAGTATACTTTGACAAACTTTATTAATATCCACCAGTTCAAATCCATCTATTTTCGGTCTTGAAAAACTCCTAAGTTGATCCAGCAATCCTGCAACCCGGTTCATCTCTTCACCGATAAACACTAGTTCCTCCTGGGCAGGATGTTTGTCAGGCAGCTTTAGCCCCAGGGTTTCTATATAGTTTTTAATAATTGAAATAGGGTTGTTAATTTCATGGATCACTTTGTCTGTCAGTGTGGAATAGGCTTCCATTTTCTTTTCATGAATATCAATGGCATAGTCTTTGTAAAACCGGATACCCTGAATGCATACGCCCGTCTGTTTTGAAAAAAGTTTCACCAGGCCTTTGTTGTCTTCAAGGTTTTTGGCCGTTGTTTCATCAACCCCCAATACCATTACACCGAATGCTTTTTCTGATGAATATATGGGAATACAATATAACCCTTTTGCCTTTAGCAACCGAATAATCTGTGTGTCTGATATGGCAAGTTCTTCATCGGTCGTTGTTTTTAAGCTGTTTTGAACTTTTAATTCTTTTAAGCATTTTATCAAAAGGCTTGACTGGTTTGATAAAGGCAGGGCAATACTTTTTATAATTTTATGAGACTTATCATCAGGGCTGCAAAATCCCGTTAAAATATTATTTTTTTCATCCAGAAGAAAATAAAAGACCCTGGGAATATTAAAGACAATTTTAAACCCATTGTGTACAATATCCAGAGCAGTCTCAATATCCTTTGCATGCATCAGGTTCTGCAGGGTGCCGTAAAATAAAGACAGGTTTTTTATTTCTGATGTTAACGAATCTTCATAAAAGGTATCCTGTGCTTCCCCCAGCTTGATGTCGAGATTTGCGGCCATCTCCAGGACTTCTTTTTCTGCTGCAATGACAATCTGCTCCAATCTTGTCGGGGGGATATCTGTTAGTGAGATAATATCTGGAATTTTTTCCAGGGCATCATGCCTGGCCAGAAAATTTGAAATAAACACTACTTTTACATGGGAAAGGGCGCCTTCAATCTGCTGAATGCTTTCATTGATAAAGAATACAGCATCTGAAATCAGGGGATTTAAATTCCATTGACTTAAAAGCCATGCACTTATCTGTGGCGTATCTGCACCAAACATTTCCATTTCAGCAGAAATTGTCTGTTTCTCATTAGAAGATGTTTGCAGAATGGCTTTATAATCTTCAGGAAAATTCTGCAAAAGTACCAAGCGCCCTATATCATGCAGCAGCCCTGCCAGAAAAAATTCCTCTGGGTTGGGGAAATTATTTTCTTCAGCCATTTTTCTTGCAATCACACCGCATTTATAGGAATGATACCAGATCTTTCCAATAATAGACTTGGGAGCCGCCTCTGAAAAATTGAAAAACCGCATTGCCGAGGTGCTGATGGCAATATTTTGGATGGTGTCTTTTCCAAGGTAATCAACGGCCGTTTCTATGCTGTTCACAGCTTTGGGCAAATTAAGGTATGACGAACCGAGAATCTGCATAAGGCGGGAAGTTAAAGAAGGATCAGCAGAGATAATCTCTGTCAGCTCCTCAATACTTGTCTTTTCGCTGTTACAGGCCTTAATGAGTCTCAGCATGACCTGGGGAAGCTGAGGAAACATATTTGACTGTTTTATTTTTCTAAAAATATATTTTTCTGCCATTACCCAAAACTTTTAATAAGTCGTTAAAAAAATTAAAAATCCTTCTAATTTAAAGGGCCCTTAGTTTTTATAGATATTTATTGCATATAAATCAATACCTTTGGGCAATTAAATTGAAAATTTAATATATTTTTACATAATTTTCGCTAAAAAGGGCTTTCCAGGCTTGTACAAACTCTTTTTGAAAATTAAATTATTTTAAATGTTAAGAATTTTTCTTGAAAGAAAATAATCCCATTGATATGAATAAGGAGGCCAATTAAAATTGAATTCCCTGTTATTCATCTCTTTATTATGAGGATTTAAAAATGAAAACCATTGAAGTAAACATTAAAGCCGAATTTATTATCCCCGATGACTGGGAAGTGACCGACCATGTCCCTGACCCAAATTTCCCTGACGATAAATTGAAGGTATTAAAAATTCACGATAATCATTATGATTTCTTCCCTGAATGTCTGATGAAAATGGAAGACACTGAAAAAGTATACTGGTCTGCAGATGAAGGGAAAACAGATGAGATTATTGATTGTATGAGTACATTTAATGTACAGATTATTGAAAAATAAATTTTTGGTCAGTTTATGATTTTTTATGCCTGCCAAAATTCAACAACATTTCGTTTTTATTGATTTTCCGTTGCGGAACAACTATATTCCATGTATTTTTTTCTGGATGAAATTTGATTCAGCATATCAGCCGGATTAAAAAATTCAATATTAATGTTCAGGAGATAAAACAATAAAAATGGCTCAATATCCATTTGACCCGACACCCAGGACAGAAATCATTGCCAGGATAAAAGCCGTGCAAAAGCAAATGGCAATTCTTCATCTGGATGCCCTGTTTTTGACCCATAAGCCGGATATTTATTATTTTTCAGGCACGGCCCAGGATTGCTATCTCTATATTGAAAAGGATCATGATCCTGTTTTGTTTGTAAAACGCTACCTTCCCAGGGTTCAACAAGAGACGGCCCTTAAAAACATTGAGCCCATTGAATCCATAAAGGATATCCCCAAATTAATTGAACACTGTTTTAAAAAACATCCCCGTACCTGCGGCCTTGCTTTTGACGTTGTGCCGGTAAAAGATTTTTATTTCTATAAAAGTCTTTTTAAAAACACCCATTTTGTTGACGGATCTCCCGTCATTGAGGCCTGCCGGCAGATAAAGTCTTCCTGGGAAATCAAACAGATGAAAAAAGCCGCCCTTGTTTCAAAGCAGACCTTTGACTTTATGCAGGAAAACATTAAATCTGAAATTTCAGAAATGGTTTTTTGCGGCATTTTTGAAGCTTTTTCCAGAACACTTGGGCATTCCGGAAAACTTTTAACCCGGCATTACCGCACGGAAATATTTCCCTTTCACCTGTTGAGCGGTAAAAACGGCGGGGTTCCAGGTGCTCTGGATTCTCCCTTATGCGGCACTGGGACCTCAAATGCATATCCCTATGGCGCAGGTCCCAAAAAAATCAAAGAAAACGAACCCATCCTGATCGATTTTGGTGCAGTTATAGATGGCTATCATATGGATGAATCCAGAATGTTTGTTATTGGAAAGATGCCAGACAGGGCAGAGGATGCATCCAAGGCCTCCATAGAGATTCTGTATACGCTTTTAGACAGGATGAGACCGGGCATACCCATGGATGAGATATTTGAAACAGCTGTTAATGTTGCAAAAAAACTTTCCCTTGAAGATCAGTTTTTAGGGCTGCCAGACTTAAAATCCACATTCATAGGTCATGGAGTTGGATTGGAACTTGTGGAAAATCCCATCCTTGCAAAGAGCAAAAAAACACTTTTAAAACCTGGGATGGTCTTTGCTGTTGAACCCAAGTTTATATTTAAAGATGAATTTGCAGCAGGCATTGAAAGTGTTATTCATATTACAGAAAATGCCAGCGAATTTTTAAGCATGACTGAAAATAAAATTTTTTACTGCTAACCCGTATTAATAATTACAGAGGTTTGGGGTGACAATGGTTAGCCAATTGATTTGATTGATGCAAACCTTGGTTCATGCAAAGGGATGAGGATATCTGCTTCTTTTTGAACCTGATTCATAATATCATAGGCCTTGTAAACATCCACATGGGTCCCGGGTGGAATTACGTCCATTTCCATGCCTTTAATTTCAGGCGGCGGGTTAAAATTTTCATCAATCACACAAAACCCTGTTATTACTGCTGTTCCCTTTTGTGTTTCAATATAAACACTTAGCCCGCCTTTTGTGTGAACAGGCGTATGTTTGACACGAATACCATCCAGGATTTCGCAGTCTCCCTTGATGATTTCGATCTGGCTGTTTTCTTCAATCTCGTCAATATAATCTTCCAGATAGCGGTAATCGAGGGGATGGGGATGGTATATTGCTCACCCTGACCATATTGATAGGTCATCATACTTTTATCAAAAACTTTTGTTCCCATGACAATGGGATGAATGGTGTATTTTTTCATAAAGATATTCCTTGAATTGTGGTTGTATTCATAAAAACCTTTTTTCATGCCCAGGAATCGAAAAACTATTTTTTCCTGTTAAAAGGAATATAGGCAAATTTTTTCTTTCATGTCAATGGTACAGGTTTATCGCAAAGAGTTTTTATTTCTAAAATGCTGTGGTTTTGATATTTCTTTACACGCTATTTTAATATTGATACAAATGGACGAGAAAATTTTTTTTCAAGAAACTTTACTTGATGTTAATAATTTTTTCAGGCTATCAAGGCAAATAGACAGATAATAAATTCCCACTGTACCATGGCAGGCAAATGAAAAGACAAAAGAAAAACTATTATGTTTGAACAGACTTTTAAAAATATAGACGACATACTCCACAAAGATGCGGGTTGTGGGAGTGAATTAGATTATGTAGAGCAGACCTCCTGGGTGTTGTTTCTAAAATATCTTGATGATTTGGAGAAAGACAAAAAAACAGCAGCCGAACTTTCGGGTAAAACCCACACCAATATAATTGATCCGGAATATCAATGGAGTGTGTGGGCAGCACCAAAACTGGAAACTGAAAAAATAGACCATAACGCTTTATCAGGTGATGACCTTTCCGATTTCGTGAATATCAAACTATTCCCTTATCTCAAAAAGTTTAAAGCCAATGCCGAAAGTGCAAATACCATTGAATATAAAATTGGTGAGATTTTCAGCGAACTAAAAAACAGAATACAAAGCGGCTATAATTTACGTGAAGTAATAAACCATATTGACCAGCTCCGTTTTAGAACCCATGCTGAAAAGCACGAAATGAGCCACTTGTATGAGAGCAAGATTAAAAATATGGGTAATGCAGGACGTAATGGTGGAGAATATTATACACCACGCCCTTTGATTAAAACTATAGTGAAAGTTGTTGCTCCCAAAATAGGAAACACCATTTATGATGGAGCGGCAGGTTCAGCAGGTTTTCTGGTGGAAGCCTTTGACTATTTAAAACAGAGTAGGGGTTTCCTTAATGGCAGCCCAAAACTTTCTACGACTGATGTTACCACCCTACAGAAAAACACCTTTTATGGTAAAGAGAAAAAATCATTAGCCTATATTATTGGCATAATGAATATGGTTTTGCATGGTGTAGAAGCACCCAATATCGTGCATACCAATACACTTGCCGAAAACCTTGCCGACATACAAGAAAAAGACCGGTATGATGTGATCTTGGCAAATCCTCCTTTTAGTGGAAAAGAACGTGCTGAAGTGCAACAAAATTTTCCCATAAAAACAGGAGAAACTGCCTGCTTGTTTTTACAGCATTTTATTAAAATATTGAAAGCAGGCGGTAAAGCCGGGGTTGTTATTAAAAACACCTTTTTGAGCAATACCGATAATGCTTCTATTAGTCTGCGAAAATTACTTTTAGAAAACTGCAATTTACATACAGTGCTTGATTTACCGGGAGGAACATTTACAGGAGCTGGAGTAAAAACGATAGTCTTGTTTTTTGACAAAGGGATATCAACACAAAAAGTCTGGTTTTACCAACTGACCCTGGATAGAAACCTTGGAAAAACAAACCCGTTAAACGAAAAAGATTTAGCTGAATTTGTAGAACTGCAAAAAACAAAAGCAGAAAGCGAAAACTCCTGGACGTTGAATATAAAAGACATTGACCAGACAACTTTTGATTTATCTGCTAAAAACCCCAATACCCTGGAAGAACCGCCCTTACGCCAACCCCAGGAAATTTTAAAAGAAATTAAAGCCTTGGATAGTGAGAAGCCTTCCCACTTATTGAGTTGGTCGCATTATGTGGAATTGCTAAAGATTTCTTATAAAATGAATATGTATCTTTTGAAAATGAAGACAATACCGAAGGCGATAATCCTCAAGGTATTGTGCTGGCTAAAGAAAAAGATGAGTTGCTGGTCAAATATGCCTTGTACAATATTTCATCACAACTCTTTGTAAACAAATATCAGCTCTATTTGCCAAACAAAGAAGAGCTGCAACACTTGATTGACATCCAATTGAATGAGGATGGAAATGATTGAACAATTAAAAACTGGGTGGAAAATTAAGAAGTTGGGGGAGGTTTGTGAGTTTGTTAGAGGTCCATTCGGTGGAAGTTTAAAGAAAAATATTTTCAGGTCTGATGGATACGCTGTCTACGAACAAAAACACGCTATATATGATAGATTTGATAATGTTAGATATTTCATTGATGAAAATAAATTCAATGAAATGAAAAGATTTGAATTAAACTCTGGTGATTTGATAATGAGTTGTTCAGGGACAATTGGGAAAATTGCAATCGTTCCTGAAAATATAAAAAAGGGTATTATTAATCAAGCATTACTAAAGCTTTCTCCATCCAAAAAAGTTTCAACCGTTTTTTTGAAACTTTGGATGCAAAGTGAAAGTTTCAAAGATAGCCTTAATGAGTATTCTCAAGGTGCGGCTATTAAAAATGTAGCATCAGTTGCAATTTTAAAAAACATTCAGGTTCCCCTCCCTGCACTCCCCGAGCAAAAACGCATAGTAGCCATTTTAAATAAAGCCTTTACCACCATAGCAAAGGCAAAAGCCAATGCCGAAGAAAACCTAAAAAATGCCAAAGCACTTTTTGAGAGCTATTTGCAAGGGGTGTTTAAGGGTGAGGATTGGGAAGAGAAGAGGTTGGTAGAAATAACTTCACTTTTAGGCGATGGACTTCACGGAACACCACAATATACAGAGGATGGTGAATACTATTTTATAAACGGAAATAACCTAAATAATGGAATAATACAATATAAAAAAACCACCCAAAGGGTGTCTATTGAGGAATATCATAAATACAAAAAGAATCTAACAGATAGAACTGTTTTAGTATCAATAAATGGCACGTTAGGTAATGTAGCTTTTTATAATAATGAAAAAATAATTTTAGGTAAGAGTGCTTGCTATTTCAACTTATTGGAAGTTGTAGACAAGAACTTTATTAAATACGTTATTTCAAGTCCATATTTTTGGAATTATGCTCATAAAGAAGCTACTGGTGCGACAATCAAAAATGTTTCACTGAAAACGATGAGAGAGTTTAAGATTCCAATACCATCTTTAAAAGAACAACAAACCATAGTCAAAAAATTGGATGCCCTTTCGGTCAAAACTAAAAGATTGGAAGCTGTTTATCAGAAAAAAATAGAAGATTTAGAAGAACTGAAAAAGAGTGTGTTGCAGAAAGCATTTAATGGGGGATTGTGATTATGATCAAAAAGATAAAAACCATTAATAATTTAGCAGTTTTTCAGGATTTTGAATGGGACAAAACGGTTGTTGACAAAAATAATAATGTTTGTGAATTTAAATCTATCAATATTCTTTATGGCAGAAACTATTCTGGTAAAACTACACTTTCCAGAATTTTGAGAGCAATGGAAACAGGAGAACTCTCAGATAAATATGAAAACCCAAGTTTCTGTGTTCCCATGCAAGACGAAGCCGATGTAAC
>JAHJDU010000035.1 GCA_018812385.1 Pseudomonadota bacterium | reverse complement strand
CTGCTGTCTTTCTTTCTTCTGCTGCCATTTACAGTCGATTGTCCCAGGAAGGATTTTCTCCGGATTATTTTATCGGCCACAGTGTGGGTGAATACACAGCCCTTTTTTGCAGTGGAATGCTTTCCTTTGCCGATACCATACGTCTGGTCATTAAACGAGCAGATCTTATGCATGAAGCCACATTAAAGGTTCCAGGCAAAATCATGGTGGTATTTAAAAATGAAAAAGAGACAGAGCATCTTATCAGAAAATCTTTTATTTCTAACATTTATATTACCAATAAAAACAGTGAAAAACAGACGGCTGTTTCCGGTCAGGCTGAGGATATTGAAAAATTTTGCATTTTTTTGACCCAGCAGGAGATTTTTTACAAAAAACTAAACCTTACCGGGGCCTTTCATACACCTTTGCTCAAAGAAGCTTCAGACAAGTTAAGAGCATATCTGGACACTCTTACCTTTAATGACACCCGGTTTGGAAGAATTATTTCCAATTCCAATGCAAAGCCCTATCCTGAAAGACGACAAGATGTCAAAGATCTTCTGGCAAGACAGATTATCTCACCCGTTGAATTTATAAAATCCATTGAAAACGTATATAAATCCGGCCGGACCCATTTTATTGAAATAGGGCCGTCAAGGTTGCTTGTGAATCTTTTGAAAAATATCAATATTGGAGATTATGGCACAGCCGTATCCGTGGATGTAAGCTTAGGAGAGGTGAAGTCATTTGAAGAGTGCAGAAAATATCTTTTGGACTGCAACAGCATTTTTGAGACCAAACCTGTGGCCCAAATTGAAACAAAAATTACCCAGAGAGCTAAAGAGGAGTTACCAAAAATAGAAATGTCTGAAGATTTTGAATCCTTTAAACAAAATAACCAGAAACTGGTTGATCAGATCCTGTACAAGGAATATCAGCACCAGAAACGCCAATCTGCCATTGATGCCATTGAAAGATATGATTTTAATACCAGTAAAATAGTTATTTCAGGTGTTTCTGTGGGGCTTCCGGGCAAAGCCAGGCGTGTCTTTGCAGCAGATAATTTTGATGCCATTTTAAATGGTGAAAATTTTATCGACCCTTTGCCGGTTGAAGACCAGGAAAGATTGATAGATAAAAATATCACCAAGCTTTATAAACAGCCCGATGGAAATGCCAGATTTATCCAGATCACAAAAACTGAAGATGTCATCCATCTGGCAGGCCAGTTGGGATATTTTGATCTTAATGATGAATATGGGATCAAGGAGCATTACGATATCTGCATGGCCATTGGTATTGCAGCCGGAATTGAAGCGTTAAAAGATGCTAATATCCCTCTGGTGATGCAGTATAAAAACGTGAAAGACGGGAGGGCCATGATCCCGGACGGGTTTGCACTGCCGGAAGAGATGCAGGAGGAAACAGGAGTAATCATTACCTCGTTGTGGCCCAACGGAGATACCCTGATGTTGGAACTTGAGAAATATTTTTATGAGAAAATGTTTCTCAAACCCTATGAAGAGTTTGAAACCATTTATTATTTTCTCATGGAGAAAATAAAAGATCTGGAGATTAAAGAACAGCTGACTGAATGGTTTTTCAAGGCAAAGTCAAGAAAACGGTCAGATTTTGAAATCTATAAGTTTGACAGGGATTTTCTGGCCAATGCCTGCCCCTTGGGATCTGCCCACCTGGCCCAGATTATCAAGGCTAAAGGTCCCAACACGCTGGTAAGTTCAGCTTGTGCCTCCACTACTCTTGCCATTGGTATTGCCGAAGACTGGATCAGGGTCGGTCGATGCAAGAGAGTTCTTGTTGTCGGCGGTGAAAATGCGACGTCCCCGAGTCAGAACCAGTGGGTGGGATCAGGCTTCCTGGCACTTGGGGCTGCCACCATTAAAAAGAGGGTGTCGGAAGCAGCCAAACCCTTTGATGAAGACCGTAATGGAACTATTCTGGGCGCAGGTGCTGTCGGGCTTGTCATAGAAAGCGAAGCCTGTGCCAGGAAAAGAGGTATGAACGGCCAGTGTGAGATTCTTGGCACCCATATCGCCAATTCAGCGTATCACACGTATAATATTGATGTGCCCCACATGTCCCGGGAGATGAAAAAATTCATTACTAAAGTGGAAAACCAGAATGGCATGAAGAAAGAAGATTATGCAGACAAGCTTCTTTTCATGTCCCATGAAACCTATACCCCGGCAAGGGGAGGCAGCGCTGATGCAGAAGTAACCGCCCTTGAGACCACCTTTGCCGAACACCTGAAAAGTATCTGCATCTCCAATACCAAAGGGTTTACAGGCCATACACTGGGAGCTGCCATAGAAGACGTTGTGCTGATCAAAGCCCT
>JAHJDU010000414.1 GCA_018812385.1 Pseudomonadota bacterium | reverse complement strand
TAATTGACAGTTTTATCCCTTTTCCGGAGAGAATCGTTTCCAGAGGGAATGGGCCTTACAATCCCCCATATGATAATGCTACGGCTGAAGGACGGTCGTTTAACCGGACTGTCACCATTGCGATAGAGTATGAAACGAATTAATTGAGCTTTCAAATAGATAGACCTTTGAAAATTATCTGTTTTTCAAAGGTCTATTTGTCTAAACGGGATTTAAGTCCGCTCTCAACACAAAGAGATCAAAAGCAGGTCAAATATGACCGAAGGCTGTATATGGCCGTATTCTATCTACTTTCACCGGCAGCTGCTTGAAAGTCTTTTTTATGCAAAAGATCCATGCAGATAAGCAGGGTGGCATTAAGAAGTCGGATATTGGAAGCCTGGCACACAAATTGAGTTATAAATAATTTGAGAACAAAGAAACCACCTGGGAAAATAATCCTGGAATCGCTGTAAAAACAATACCATATAAAGGAGAAATGATGAGAACAACAAATTTTATTAAATATTTTTTTATTGGACTTTTTCTGTTTGCCTTTGTTGCCGGCTGTGCTGGAACAAGTCATAAGGAAAGCACGGGCGAATATGTTGATGATTCAGTTATAACCGCCAAGGTGAAGGCAAAAATATTTGAGGACCCGACGCTCAAGGTGCTCCAGATCAATGTTGAAACTTTCAAGGGAGAAGTGCAGTTAAGCGGTTTTGTGAATTCTGCCGCAGCCTCTGCCAGAGCCGTGCAAGTGGCCAGATCAGTAAAGGGAGTCCAATCTGTTAAGAACAGCCTTATCGTTAAAAATTAAGTTAAACCCAAAAACCAAACAGGAGAAAGATGATGAAAATTTTTAGTACTATGTTTGCTGTACCACTAATTACAGCCCTATTTTTATTCGGATGTGTTGCCCAGCAACCGGTCCAGCCCATTCCCGGGTTTACTCCAACCACGTTTAATTCAAACGATTATGTTTCTTCCGTAGATAATTTTTTGATTATTGTGGATGCATCCAGCTCCATGGATGATACTTACACCGGGAATAAGAAATTTATCGTTGCCAGTGAAATTATCAAACGCATGAGCCAGACCCTGCCGGAACTGGGACAGAACGCCGGCCTCAGGTCTTTTGGGCACAGCCCGAAGGTGTCTGACAAACCAACGGTTCTTTTTTACGGCATGGAAAAATACACCCAAAAGGGTCTGAATGAAAAACTGGATCTGATTACAGCCGCAGGCGGTACCAGCCCCATGCATATGGCCCTGACCGAAGCTGGACAGGATCTTAAAAATTTTTCCGGTAAAACCGCTGTTATCATTATCAGTGACGGCCAGGAAGCGATGTCTTTAGAGTCTCCCATAACCCTGAAAGCAGCCCAGGCACTGAAGGATCAAATGGGCGCGGGTCTTTGTTTTTATCCCATACTTGTTGGCAATAATGAAAAAGGGGTTGTCCTCATGGATGAAATTGCCCGGATCGGCAAGTGCGGCTTTTCCACCAATGCTGATAAATTATTTGCAGGCAGCGGCATGGGTCAGTTTGTCCAGGATGTTTTCCTGAGTAAAAAACCCATGGCTAAAGCACCGGCACCCGTAGCAGTCACTCCCAAAGTAGCCGCCCCCCCAGTAATTGAGAAAGTCTGGGTGGTGGGTGAAGCCTATTTTGATTTTGATAAAATTATCATCAAACCGGCAGGTTTTGATTTTCTTGACAAGGTTGTCGGTGTTCTGAAATCCCGCCCTGAGCTTTCTGTGAAAATCCAGGGGCATACGGACAGTATCGGCACCAAAGCGTATAATGATGTCCTGTCCCTGAGACGGGCCGAGGCTGTAAAAGCCTATCTGACGGACAAGGGAATTGATAAAAACCGTTTGTCCTGTGAGGGATTCGGGTTCTCAAAACCGGTAGAATCCAACAAAACAGATAAGGGCAGGGCATTGAACCGACGTGTTGAGCTTTATCCGATCACAAAATAGACAACTCTTTTTAAAAAGATCAACTATAAACAGCTATCCCCTGGGTCGATTGCCTGACCCAGGGGATACTTGATCGCAACTCGGGACAAATAGCAGATGACCTGTTCTATAAATTTATAGAACAGGTAGAGTCAATTTTTAAAACATCTATAAGCCATTGAAATAACAATCTTTTTTGCTTAATGATCTAATTT
>JAHJDU010000413.1 GCA_018812385.1 Pseudomonadota bacterium | reverse complement strand
TATGTGAGATATCTCATGCGGCTATTTTATACTGTAATCCAAAATGGTCAAGGCTGTTTTGGAATACTGTCCAAAATGGCCAGGTAAAAATATTTGCACGCCAGTTATATTTTTGTGTTTTATAAAAAAATCATTGTCACAAGAGAAAAGCTATATTAGTGTGAGGCCCGGAATTGAATAAATTTTAAAAAACAATCAGGACAGGCTTATTTATAATTTTAAGGGAAACAAGATGCAAACCTTATCCAAAGACCATATCAAAAACAAGATTGCCGACACCAAGCTCATTTTTTATAGAGGGTTGAATACCTATCACCACGGATCCTATTTTCTGTCAAAAAAGGATATAGCGCAAAAGCAGTTTACCTATGAATTTGACGGGAATGTTGGCAATTATACCGCTCAAATCCATTTCAAAGATGATCAGGTTGAAACTGCCTGCGATTGTCCCTACCCGAGAAACGGGTGCAGGCATGTGGTGGCAGCCATCCTCAATGCCGGGGATATCCTGGCCAGACATAAGCCCGGAGAAGAAGTATCCCAGGATCAGGAAGATCCCAATCTGTCTGAGGAGGAAATCAAGGCACAGGCTTTGGGAGATCGGAAAAAAAGAGCCCTGTCAGAAAAATTTACCACCATAAGGGGGGACATGTTTAAAGGTGATCACCTGGTCATAAACCAGAGAAGCCGCCAGTACAACGTCACCCTTCATGACCCGGAAAAGGGTTTTGGTCACTGTTCCTGCCCGGATTATCTGACCAACGGTCTTGGTACCTGTAAACATATCCAGTTCATGACCGGGTTTCTAAAAAAGGAGCCGGGGTTTAAAAAACAGGTGGCTATGGAGGTTTTTGCTTATACCGATATTTACTGGGATTCATTGTCACAAGGGCCAAAATTATTTTCCCAGCGCCTGGATTTGGAAATGAAAGATTTAAAGCCGGTTTTGAAAAAGTACTTTAATGTCAAGGGAGAATTCATTGCAAAGGACCTGGCAGTGATCATGGGACTGATGGCAAAGCTCCACGGAGACAAGCGGGTGAGGATCAGGGAAAATCTGCTCAAGCGGGTGGACTACCGCCTCCAGATTCTCCAGCAAAAAAACCTTTCAGACCAGCCAATCCCAAAACCTGATCTTAGCGCTCGGTTATACCCCTACCAAAAGGAAGGGGTAAAGTTCGGGGTGTTGAAACCCGGTGTGCTTATCGGGGATGAAATGGGCCTTGGCAAAACATTGCAGGCCATTTCTTTAGGAATATTGAAAAAGGAAATCTACGGATTTTCAAAGATATTGGTGGTCACCATGGCATCCTTGAAAGAACAATGGAAGCGGGAAATTGAAAAATTCTCCCATGAAAAGGCCATCATCATCGAGGGCAGTCCTTTCCAGAGAAAAGCCCTGTATAAGGAGGATACCCATTTATTCAAGATCACCAACTACGAGGCTGTCCTCCGGGATATCACCATCATATCAGGGTTTCATCCAGATATTATCATACTGGATGAAGCCCAGCGCATAAAAAATTTCTCCACTAAAACAGCAGAGGCTGTCAAGCGACTGCCCAAAAAGCATGGCATTGTCCTTACTGGCACCCCTTTAGAAAACAAGCTTGAAGATGTATATTCCATTGTTCAATTTCTGGATCCCTATATGCTGACCCCTCTGTGGAAATTTGCCTCTGATCATTTCATGATCCCAAGAAAGAAAAACACCAGTATTGCCGGATATAAAAACCTGGACATGCTCAAAGACAAATTAAAACCGATCCTGATCCGGCGGAAAAAGGAAGAGGTGCTCAAAGACCTTCCCAGGGAAGTGGTGAACAATTATTATATTGATCTGACGGATGAACAGCAGGAGATACACGGCGGCTATGCAAGGTCCCTTATTCCCCTGCTCAATAAAAAATTTTTAACCCCCATGGACATGAGGAGAATCCAGATCCTGCTGCTGCGCATGAGAATGGTCTGTGATTCCACCTATCTCATCGACCGTGATACCCATATCTCCCCCAAGCTCAAAGAACTTGAAAGCATCCTTGATGAGATGGTCATCCAGAACAATCGCAAAATGGTCATCTTCAGCGAGTGGACCACCATGACCTTTTTGATTGCCAGGCATTTGTCCGACATGAACATCCCCTTTATTTAATTGTCGGGAAAAGTGCCGGTTAAAAAACGCCAGGCCCTTATTGATGAATTCACCAACAACCCGGACTGCAGAGTCTTTTTGTCTACAGATGCCGGCGGCACCGGCCTGAACCTCCAGGCTGCTGATTGTGTTGTCAATTTTGAATTGCCCTGGAACCCGGCAAAAATGAACCAGCGCATCGGACGTGTCAGCCGTATCGGCCAGGAAAGCCATTGCATCAATGTCATCAATCTCATTGCAAAGCATAGTATTGAAGAACGAATTCTGGCCGGTATCCAGCTGAAAACGGATTTGTTTAAAGGGGTTTTTGAAGAAGGACCGGACACAGTTGAATTTTCCAGAGAAAAAAGGAATGAAATGCTCAACCGGCTCAGGGAAATGATGGG